>CAZFWM010000039.1:0-33886 GCA_964522545.1 uncultured Thermodesulfobacteriota bacterium | reverse complement strand
ACGCCTCGAATTATTGGAGAATCTTAAAATTGAAATGTCGCTGTAGTATTAGAAAGCGGTCGAGGAAGGAGAGCCTTTCCGCGACATGAGGGCTCTCTTTGCTCATGATCGCTCTCCTGAAGATCGGGGCTCCGCCTTCCCGGCGGCCTCCTTGCACTTCACTCCGTCGCGGGGCTTCATCTTTTGCCACTTTTGAAGGCGTGTTTCGAGCTCCTCCAGGCGCTCCCCAGTCAACAGAGGCTCCAGGGCGTCGAGAATGATCTCGCGTTCAGGGCCCAAGGTCTCTGAGATTCGGTAGTGCACCCAAACAGCCTCCCTGCGATCCTGCACCAGGCCGGCATTGAGCAGATAGCGCAAGTGGCGGGACGACTTGGACTGGGTGATCTCGAGCACATGCTCGAAGTCGCAGACGCAGAGTTCGCGATGTTTTAGGAGTAGGGCAAGAATAGAAAGCCTCGTTTCATCGGAGAGGGCCTTGAAGATTAGACTGAGATCACGCATGACCACTCCAGCATTATTTCATGCAACCGTTTATGCGGTTGAACAACAGACAAAATATCATTCATGCAGAGTGGTCGTCAAGTCTCCACTAGAATGCACCGAACATGACAATGTGCAAAATGTTTCAAATTGCCTTGACAAGGATACAATCGTTTTTGCATAATATAGTTCCAAATTGTTTTAAATTGCTCTGCTCTACATAGCAAATGTACAATCAATCTGCTTCCCGCTCTGGCCGAATAGGGAGACCAACATATTGAATTCGTTATCATTCGGAAAGATAACGGGCCTCTTCGAATCGCCTCTGGAAGTAGCCAGCCTTATCGACGAGCTGCCGCTTGGAGTCGTTATTATGGACCCTGACAGGCGGGTTTTGCTTTTCAATAGCGCATTAGAAGGCTTGAGCGGCTATGGACGAGAGGAGGTTTGGGGCGTGCCGTGTCGGTATGTGCTCCGCTCCAATGTATGCAGCCATAATTGCCCGGTGGTCAAAGCAAAGACAAACAGCGCGTCCGTGATAACAGAAGGCAACATTATAAATCGCGAGCACAAAAAGATATCCGTGCGCATTATGATAGTGCCCTTGAAGAATCGAAGAGGAAAGATTGTCGGTTTCCTGGAAACCCTGGAGGAGACCAAGACTCTTCATGGACTGAATGAAAATGTCCCGGAGATGGGCTCATTCAGCCAGATCATTGGCCGAAGCGAAAAGATGAAGGAACTATTCAGGCTCGTACCGGTTGTCGCTCAGACCGATTCCTCACTCCTCATTACCGGTGAGACCGGAACGGGCAAGGACGTATTGGCGGAGGCGGTACACGAGACCTCAACCCGTGCCGAAGGGTCTTTCATCAAGATCAATTGTGGTGCCTTACCGGCAACTTTGATGGAATCGGAGCTCTTCGGCCACAAAAGGGGGGCTTTCACAGGGGCCGTTAGCGATAAAACGGGGCGTTTACGGCTTGCGCACAATGGCACTCTCTATCTCACTGAAATCGGCGATCTCCCACTGCCCCTTCAGGTCAAGCTGCTGACCTTTCTGGACGACAAAGTCGTATATCCATTAGGAACCACCACCGGGTTCAAGGCGGATGTCCGGGTCATCGCCGCCACTCACCGCAATCTGACGCAGATGGTCCAGGAGGGGCTTTTTCGACAGGATCTGCTCTTTCGATTAAACGTCGTTCATTTTGATTTGCCCCCTTTAAGGGAGAGGGGAGATGATGTCGGTCTCATTTTGGATCATTTCATGAAGATCTATTCCGCCCGATTTCAAAAGCGGATCAGCGGTTTCTCACAAGAAGCGCAAAACTTCTTGCTACACTACAGCTACCCTGGAAATGTTCGGGAGCTGAGAAACATAGTTGAATACGCAACCAGCATCTGTCAATCCGATAGAATCGGGACAGAACACCTTCCCGCATACGTTTTCAAGGAGGGAATCGTTGCCGGCTGCGAAGACAAACCCGTCGACGCAGAGCTCTTGTCACCTGGGAAACGAGAACACCCCTCACCGACAACCGGCATGAATTGGGCGGAGATTGAGCGGCAGCTCATTGTAGAGACCTTGGTCAAGGTCAACGGCCGTCGAAGCAAGGCAGCCGAGATCCTGGGCTGGGGCAGGACCACCCTCTGGCGCAAGATGAAGCAGTATGGGCTTGAGTCGTAGCTAGTGTCTGTCCAGAAATAGCCAAGATTGCTAGTATGTCATTCCGGTGAACCGAAGCCCTGAGCGAAGTGAAGGGGAAGTGAGGAATCTTGTGATTGCAATCCCTTGGCAACTTTAGATTCCTCGGCTATCGCCTCGGAATGACATTTCCGGACAGGACCTAGCGAATCATCAGAAGGTGTTTGATTGAAAATGTCACGAAAGGTTCTTATTACATTATTCGAGAATGACGTGGCGCCGAGATTCGACCTGACCACCGAGGTATTGATTTCCTCCATCGGAGCGAACAGGTCGATCGAGCGAAATAAAACCATCGTGCTTGCTCATGCTTCCGCTGAGGAGCTCTGCCAGCTGATTTTAAGCGAGGGTGTGGATGTCGTTATTTGCGGAGGCATCGAGGAAGAGTTCTTCGAGTACCTCAGATGGAAAAAGGTACAAGTATTCGATTCTGTGATGGGGCCATGGGGGCGTGTTCTCGACAGTTTCAGAAAAGGCGATTTAAAGACAGGATCGATTCTTTTTGACAGGCCGGAAAGGAAATTCAATGGCTAGCAGAACTTTGGCTTCCTTCCGTAAATTTCTCGAGGCCCCCCTGCCCTTTGCCGGGCAAGCGGCCCTTTCTCGGCGGTATAAATTGCTCAGGAGGAACATGACCATCATCATGGTCCTTGTGACCATTTTACCCCTTTTCATGATGGCCTTGATCAACCACTATGAGTACCAGAAAGCCTTGAAGCGCGAGATCATCACGCCCCTGAGGAGCCTGGTCAATAAGACCAAACACTCTTTCGAGCTCTTTCTGACCGAGCGGCTCTCGGCGGTGAGCTTCATCGCTTCGGCCTATTCATACCAGGAGCTGGCCGATCAGAAGATGCTCAATCGTATCTTCCGGGTGATGAAACAGGAATTCGGCGGCTTTGTCGATCTCGGGCTCATCGACTCCTCCGGGGTCCAGGTAAGCTATGTAGGTCCTTATCAGCTCAAAGGGAATTTATATAAGGATCATGACTGGTTCCAGGAGGTAGCCGTTCGGGGGGAGCACGTCAGTGATGTCTTCGTGGGATATCGGAAGTTTCCCCACTTTGTGATCGCAGTCAAACACGATGAACTGTCCGGGGAGAGCTTTATTCTTCGGGCCACCATCGACACGGAAAAATTCAATAATCTCATCGCCTCCATGGGGCTCGACCCGGCCAGTGACGCCTTTATTCTGAACCGATCGGGCGTCTTTCAGACAGCCTCCAGATTTTACGGAAAGGTCCTGGAGAAATTTCCCCTGCCCATGCCCCCGGTCAACTATGAGACAAACGTATTGGAGCTGGTGGATCCAAAAGGCCAGGATATCCTGATGGCCTATACATACTTCACATCCCCATCCTTTGTCCTGGGACTGATCAAACCGCGGAGCGAGGTCCTGAAGTCCTGGTACTCACTGAAGAGTGAAATATTTTTTATCTTTTTGGCCAGCGTGGCTTTGATTCTCCTCGTGGTCTTCAAGATCGTTAATAATTTGATAAAACAGATCGAGGAGTCGGACCGGAGACGGTTGGTTACCTACCACGAGATCGAGCACACGAATAAACTGGCTTCGATCGGACGATTGGCTGCGGGTGTAGCACACGAGATCAATAATCCCATGGCTATTATCGGTGAGAAAGCCGGGCTCATGGAAGACCTCATCGGGACCATGCAACATTTTGAAGGCAGAGAGAAATTCCTGAAACTGACGGAATCGATCCAAAACTCCGTAGATCGATGCAGCACGATAACCCACCGGCTCCTGGGCTTTGCCCGTCGGATGGACGTTGAAATTACGTCGTTGGACCTGAATGAGATCCTTCGGGAAGTGTATGGTTTTCTGGAAAAGGATGCTTTTCATCGTAACATAGTGGTCCGGTTGGATTTATCCGACGAGCTTCCCGAGATCTCCTCGGACCATGGCCAGCTACAGCAACTTTTTCTGAATATCCTCAACAATGCCTTCTCTGCGGTGGAGGACGGCGGCACCATTATCATTAGCAGCCTGTGGCAGCAGGATCCGGAGTTTGTAGTCGTGTCGATTCAGGACAACGGGGTGGGCATGTCCGAAGAGACGCGGAAACGCATCTTTGAGCCCTTTTTTTCAGCCTATAAGGGCTATGGTACCGGTCTGGGCCTTTCCATAACCTACGGAATCATAAAGAAACTGGGAGGCAATATAGACGTAAAGAGTAAAGAAGGGGAAGGAACCACGTTTACCGTGTTTCTCCCCATAATCGCACCAAAGGGGGTGGAGGCATAACATGGAAGAAATGAAAGTACTCTTGGTCGATGATGAAGAGGATTTTATCTTTACGCTGGCCGAAAGGCTTCGACTCAGAAAGATCGAGACTCTTGTGGCCACCGATGGAGACCAGGCTCTCGATATTGTGGAGAAGGAACATCCACCGGTGGTGGTATTGGATGTCATGATGCCCGGAATAGGGGGGCTCGAGGTTTTGCAGCAGATAAAGAGGAGACACCCCAAAATTCAGATTATTCTCCTGACCGGGCAGGGATCCACCATGGATGGGATTAAGGGCATGCGTTTGGGAGCTTTCGACTTTCTGATGAAGCCGGTCAAGCTCGAAGAGCTGGTAAGAAAAATGAACGATGCCTTTCAGGCTTCAAAACAGGAGAGCGAATGACTCGAGACGATGGACGCAGCAAAGACCGGGAGCTCGCCTTTGTAGGCAAAATCACAGCCAGCGTGAGCCATGAGCTCATGAACGTCCTGGCCACTATCCGTGAATCGTCCGGCCTCATAGAGGACCTCCTGGCCCTGGACAAGACATCCTTTCCATACCATGAGAAGCTGAACAGGACTTTGGCGACGATCCGGGGACAAGTGAATCGCGGAATGGAAATCGGCAACAGGCTGAACCTTTTTGCCCACAGCATGGAAGATCAAAAAAAGCGGCTGGAGGTCGATTCTTTGTTAGAAAGTCTCGCATGTCTCATGCAGCGCTCCGCGGGGCTCAGACAGGTCCAGATCAGGATTGAACGTTCAGAGCCCCCTGTGGAGATCGAAGCAGACCCCTTTCTGCTTCAGATGATTCTTGCTGCATGTATCGAGTACTGTTTGGACCGCACCGCCGCGGGAGGGACCATTTCTCTGAAGTGCCGACGGTCAGGAGAGGGAATTGCCATCCGGTGCACTGGAAAGCCGATTTCAATGGAAGCAGAGGATACCGGTGCTCCTCCAGACAGAGATGAAAGTTATAATGAAACGCTCCGAGAGCTTTGCGCTGATTTGTCTCACATTGATGATCAAGACCAGGCAGGCCTTGAATTTATCCTTCCTTACAATTCCTGACAGATGAAAAAAGCTGCATAACGTTTCATCAAGAAACGTTCTTATTGTTCTGTATGGTTTCATAACGCTTCACGTCTTCCCCTCTTAATTCTTATATGTCTGAAATCATTACAATTTATGCATGGCACGCTCTTTGCCCTGCTCAAAGTAGTGTTCAACTGCCTTGAACCCTAAAAATGCATGCAAGGCTTAGGAGGAGAATTATGAAAAAAAAGGAAAACTTACGAATTCTACTGGTGGATGACGAGAAGGAATTTGTTGAAAGTCTCTCGGAGAGGCTGGAATTGAGAAACATGAAGGCCGAGGTCGCCTATGACGGCGAGCAGGCACTCCAGGCAGTTCGAGAAGGGAAGCCGGATGTAATGGTCCTGGACCTGCGCATGCCCGGCATCGATGGGATCGAGGTCCTTCGCAAAGTGAAGAAAGACCATCCCAATGTCGATGTGGTCATCCTGACCGGACACGGAACGGATAAAGATGAGGAGGAGGCCCTTCGATTGGGTGCAACGGCCTTCCTGAAAAAGCCCGTGGACCTGGATCAACTGGTTGGAACCGTTAACAAGGAAAATCTTCGAGTTCTGCTGGTGGACGATGAGAAGGAATTCGTTGAAAGTCTTTCAGAAAGGCTGGAGCTGAGGAACCTGAAGACGGATGTTGCCTATGACGGCGAGCAGGCGCTCAAGGCCGTCAAAAAAGATAAGCCGGATATCATGGTCCTGGACTTACGGATGCCTGGTATTAATGGGATCGAAGTCCTTCGTAAGATGAAGAAGAAACACCCCAAGGTCCCAGTGGTCATACTGACCGGACATGGAACGGACAAGGACGAAAAAGAGGCAATGCGACTCGGGGCGTCCGCCTATCTGCAAAAGCCGGTGGACGTGGATCAGCTGGCCGGAACGTTGCACAGGGTCTGGAATCGGTTGAAAAAATCCAAAGATAAATTGGACACCATGTTGATGGCGGCGGCCTTTGCCCAGGCGGGTGCCACAGACATTGCCCGGGAAACCATGGCCGAACTGGAAAAAGAAAAGGAGGAAGACGACAAATCCTAGACCCTATTGAGACGAGAGAACGGATATATAGGCGAATCAGCCATGCTGGACTTTGCGATCAGGCAATTTCGAAAAAGCATCCCTGTAAACGAATATTACAGATCGCTGATGAAGAGTATCCTCGCAATCGGGTTTTTCCTCCCTTTCATACCCATGATTCTTGTCAGCGCCGTTATTTTCCACCAATTCCATTCCGCCTATGAAAAGACTGTACTGGCCGGCCTCACAGAGACAACCCAGAGTGAAAGAAGAATCGAGGGATCGAGTGATGAGCCACAGAGTAACTCCGACGCATTTTCCGGATTGCAGAGAGCAAAACGAGCAACCTATATAACGGTCCTGCTGGCCGTACTCGCCATCGCGGCGAATGCTTTCAGCCTTTCAAGGAAGACGGTCGATCGAATCGAGCAGGCGGACAAGAAGAAACAAAAGATGAACGAACAGATGTTTCAAACCGGGAAGCTGGCCTCCATAGGTGAGCTGGCGGCCGGCATTTCTCATGAAATCAACAACCCCGTGGCCATCATGGTCGAGGAAGCCGGATGGATCGATGATCTGTTGCAAGAGGAGGAATTCAAAGAGAGCGAGAACCTGCGTGAATTCAAAAGGGCCTTGAGACAGATTCGTGCACAAGGGAAACGCTGCAAGGAGATAACACACAAGCTTCTCAGCTTTGCCAGAAAAACGGACTTCACGGCTCAACCTGTTCAACTCGTTGAATTGATCGAGGATATCCTGGCCCTTTCCGTAAAAGATGAACATGTTGTGGTATCTACGGACATCCAGGAGGATCTGCCTGATCTGGATCTGCCCAGGACCGAGCTGCAACAGGTTCTTCTCAACCTGATCAACAATGCCCTGTACTTCATGAAAGAGACCGGCGGGACCTTGACCCTGTCAGCTCACTTACTGACAGACAGGCTCGTGCTCGAAGTATCCGACACCGGTCCGGGAATACCGAATGAAAACCTCCCCCGCTTGTTTGATCCTTTTTTTACCACCAAGCCGGTAGGAGAAGGAACAGGGCTCGGCCTTTCCATCTGCTACGGCATCATAAAAAAGATGGGAGGGGAAATCAGCGTGCAGAGCCTGGTCGATAGGGGGACCACGTTCCGGATCGAAATTCCTTTGATTACTTAACCAGACCATTTTGAATCGAGGGCTTGGCGGACAAAGTCCGCCGGGCGGCCCGACAAAGGAGGTGATGGAGATGGAGGACATCCGAGTTTTGTTCGTAGATGATGAAGCGGAGTTTCTGGAAACATTGATCAAACGCATGAAAAAGCGCAATGTCGATATCATTGGAGTCGGAAGCGGAGAAGAAGCGCTGTCCGTGCTGGAACAGGAGCAAGTGGACGTCGCCGTCCTGGACGTGAGAATGCCGGGCATGGACGGCATCGAGGTCCTCAGAGAGTTCAAAAAAAAGTATCCCTTGATCGAGGTCATCATGCTCACCGGCCACGCGAACATCGAGGTGGCAGTGCAGGGCATGGAGCTCGGAGCCTTTGATTACCTCATGAAGCCGATAGACATCGACGAGCTGCTCTACAAAATTGAAGACGCCTATAAGGCAAAATTGATTCGAGAGAAGCAAGCGGACAAACAAACAAGTGGGGGCTAACTAGATTCGATAGGAAATCCAATTGACCCCGAAGGGGTCAGGTCATGTAGCCTGGGGTGTCAACCCCAGGAGCAATTGAGCTCATTAACCAGCCCGAAGGGCGATAATTCAACAGGCAAGCGGCCCGGAAAGAACCAAGCAATCCGATTTCAGAAAGGAGGAAGGGGAGAATGAATTTCTTCAGACAATGGGGGCGATTCATGATGATGGGCGCCAGGGCCCATGCGAGGTGGGAGATCAATATATCGAACACCATACTGTACGACCGGAGGCGGCTGATAATCCTTGGTCTGCTCATCCTGCCGATCTTGTTGGGCGGCATCGCCTTCGCCGATCAGCTCGGCGACACATTTCCCGACGTTCTGGGCGGCAAAAAAGCCTACAGTCCGGCTTTTTATTCGACCGGAATATTCGTCATATCCATCCTTATCGGCCTGGGTGCCGGCCTGATCACCGGCTGCATCGGTGCGGGCGGCGGCTTTGTGATTGCGCCCGCCCTGATGAGCGCGGGCATCAAAGGTATTCTGGCCGTCGGCACCGACCTCTTCCACATCTTCGCCAAGGCGATCATGGGCACGGTGATGCACAGGAAACTGGGTAACGTGTCCGTCCCTCTGGCAGTGGTGTTTCTGATCGGAGCCATCATCGGAGCAACGGCCGGAGGGCTGATCAATCGTTTTCTCTACGAGATCAATCCCGTGCTCAGCGACGCTTTCATCACCACCATTTACTCCCTCATGCTGGGATTGCTCGGGGCCTATGCCATGATCGATTTCCTCAGGGCCCGAGCATCCGCCAAAGGGGAACAGGACTTTCACGGATCCGGAGAAGGAGCCCACGGCGGCAAGATGGAAGGGGCCGAGATGGGCAGCCTGCCCAAAAAGCTGCAGGCCATTCACCTGCCGCCCATGATCAAATTCGATCACGACTTTACCCCGGAAGGCTACAGCATTTCCTGGGTATTTCTGGTCCTCAGCGGCGCGCTCGTGGGTCTGGCCGCAGGTATCATGGGCGTGGGCGGAGGCTTTTTGACCTTCCCCATTTTCGTCTACATCCTCGGCGTTTCGTCGATGACCACCGTTGGGACCGATATTTTCCAGATCGTATTCACGGCCGGATACGCATCGATCAGCCAGTACGCTATTTACGGCTTCATATTTTATACACTGGCCATGGGCATGCTCCTGGGCTCGCTTCTCGGCATACAGATCGGGGCCATGGTCACGAAGGTGGTCCAGGGGATAACCATACGGGGCTTCTATGCCATGGCCGTGCTGGCCGGATTCGTCAACCGCATCTTCGCACTGCCCGGAAAGCTGGCCGAGATGGATGTGATTCCCTTGTCCAAACAAGCCGGGGCCGTTCTCGAGTCCATCGGCATTTATGCATTTTTCATAGTGATCGCCGGATTCGGCGTCTGGGTCATCGGGACTTTCCTCAAGAACATTTCGGTTCTCAAAGGAGAGGAGGTGGGGTCATGATAAATGATAAGCGGAAATTTTTAATGGGCCTCGGAATGCTGATCGGCTTTGTCGTCGTACTGATCCTGTTTTTCAGCCCCATTTTCAACGGCCAGAATGGTCTCGACTACCTGGACAATCTTTACAACTCGATTTCCAAGGACTCTGCGTACTACATCCCGAAAGTCAAGAAAGAGAGTGGCGAGTTTCAGGGCCGATCGGTGAGCGTGACGTTGGCCATGGCGACCCAGAACCAAGCCGATCAGACGGCTCAGCTCTTTGCGGCCGGCGGGGCCAAGGCGAACGCAGCTAATTCGCAGCTGAAGGTCACCGGCGATTTGGGAAAGATCCTCGATCGCTGCCTGGCCGATGCAGACGCCATGTATTATAATGACGGTCAAAAAGTCTCTGGCGCATACGGCTACCAAGAAAAAGCGGTCCTCTACAATTGGTGGAAGGCCCTGAAGCTGATGGAAAAGGACCTGAAGAAGCAGAAGAAATTTCAAGAGGCCCAGATCGTAGCCCTGGTCAAAAAGAAGGCCGTTGAGACATCCTATAACTATTATCAAATCGAGCCGAAAAAGATCACGGATCGGATCGGGATCGTCATCTTCTCTCTGGTATTTTATGTGATCTACACCATGTGGTACGGATTCGGCTTCATGTTCATCTTCGAAGGATTGGGTTTGAAGCTGGATCATTAACATGGCCCGAATCGTCGATGTCTTCAGAAATCTGTTCGTCAAAAGGCGGGACCGGGACTCGGAGAGCGCAGACGATCTCCGCAATGCCTTCCGGGCCCGGTACCACCGGTTCAGACTTCTGCTGAACGCAAACAACAAGGCCCTGGACATTATGGCGGAAGTGGAAGAGGCCCTGACGGGGCACCGACCCTTTGGGATGACCTTTGTCCAGTCGCGCTGCACCGGCGTTTCGACCAATGTCTGGAAGATCGTCAAGACCCTGAATGACCTAGCGCCCGGCAAGTATGAGGGCCTCTTCGAGCGATTCAGGGAGATTCAGAGAAACATCAATCAATGCCTTCTGCCGAAGATGTCTGTTCAGGAAGGACCGCTGGTCCTCCCCCTCGAAGAAGCGGACAAAGATCGGGTCGATCTGGTGGGAGGCAAGCTCGCCAACCTCGGAGAGGTCAAAAAGAGAATTCATTTGAACCTTCCCGATGGATTCGCCATCACAGCCCAAGCGTATGATAAATTCTTGGCCGACAACGATCTCCAAGCCGAAATCGATCGCAGAATCCAGGCCGCCAATGTGGAACGACCGGACCAGCTCTACAGCCTCAGCGCGGCTTTACAGCAGCTCATCATCGGCTCGCCTGTCCCCGGAGACCTGGAGCGGGCCGTCCGTGAGCATCATCGCCTGCTGGCGGACAAGCATGGCCGGGGAGTCCGGGTGGCCGTGAGGAGCAGCGCTCTGGGTGAGGATTTCACCGGAATTTCCTTTGCGGGACAGTACCGGACCATCCTGAACGTCAGCGGCGAAAATATCCTGCAGGCCTACAAAGAGGTCCTGGCCAGCAAGTACAGCCTTCAGGCCATGACATACAGGCTAACGCGAGGCATACGCGACGAGGACGTGGCGATGAGCGTCGGGTGCATGTGCATGGTGGAGGCTCTGTCAGGAGGCGTTGTCTATTCCAGAAACCCCGTAAACATAAAGGACGACACCATCGTGATCAATTCCGCCTGGGGCCTCCCCAAGTCGGTTGTCGATGGAATCACCACGCCAGATATTTTTATCATCTCCAGAAACGACCCCATGGTGATTCTCAAGAAGGAGATCGCGGCTAAAGAGCAGAAGTACAAAAGTTACCCCGAAGAAGGAATATTCCGTCAGGAATTGACGGCAGAAGAAAACCAGAGCCCCTCTCTGTACGACGAACAAGCTCTGGAGCTGGCACGCCTGGCCGTACAGCTGGAGCGTTACTTCGGTTTGCCGCAGGATATAGAATGGGCTATCGAAAAAGACCGGTCCATTACCATCCTCCAGTGCCGGCCCCTGAAGCAAATGGACAGTCCGGCGACACCAAAAGAAAATGGCTCCAACGCACCTTGGGGCCGCCCCATCATTCGTGACGGGACCACCGCCAGTCCCGGCGTTGCGAGCGGTCCTGTGTTCACTGTGGTAAAAGACGCTGACGTTCTAAAACTCCCTCACGGATCGGTACTGGTAACACGCCAGGCGCTACCTCGCTGGGCCACCATGCTGAATCGCGCAGCTGCGGTAGTAACGGAACGCGGAAGCACTGCCGGACATCTGGCCAATGTAGCCAGGGAATACAACACACCCTCACTATTCGGGGTCAAGGACGCCCTCCGCAAACTGAGGACCGGCCAATTGATAACCGTGGACGCCGATGGCCACTGCATATACGAAGGCCGAGTGGAATCTCTTCTGTCTTCACAAGAAAAACCCAAGAACCTCATGGAGGGGAGCCCGATTTTCGAGGCACTGAAAGAGGCGGCCATACATATCACTCCTTTGACTCTGCTGGATCCGGATGCAATAACATTCAAGCCCGGAAATTGCCGGACCCTACATGACATCACCCGGTTTTGCCACGAACGGTCAGTCCAAGAGATGTTTCTTTTCGGGAAAGAACACCTCTTTCCGGAGCGCTCCAGTAAGCAACTCATCTGTGAAATGCCCATGCAGTGGTGGATCCTGAATCTCGACGATGGCTTTAAAGAAGAGGTGTCGGGAGCCCACGTCCGATTGGATACGATCGTCTCGATACCCATGCTGGCCCTCTGGGAGGGTATCACCGCTTTCCCCTGGAAAGGCCCGCCTCCTGTGGACGGCAAGGGATTCCTCTCTGTCATGTTCGAGGCAACCAAGAATACGTCCCTTGTACCGGGCGTGCGGTCTCGCTATGCAGATCGCAATTACTTCATGATTTCTCGAAATACTGTAGCCTGAATTCAAGACTCGGCTTTCATTTTTCCTCCGTCGAAGCCCTTGTCAGTAAGAGATCAGGAGAGAACTATATCAGCTTTCAATTCAAGGGCGGGGCAGCGGATACTCTCCGAAGACGAAAGAGAACTCTATTCATCTCCGAGATACTGGAAGGCCATGGTTTCAAAGTCGAGGTAAACGAAGATCATCTGGCGGCCCGGCTGGAGAATCATGATATGGATTACATGAAAAAATGTCTGAAGATATTAGGCTACTTGACCATTCACACCAGACAGCTGGACATGATCATGTCCAATGCCGCTTTGGTCGACCATTACCGGAAAAAAATAAACTGGGAAATTCAGGAAATGTTCGACAACCCTGATACTGAGAATTCATGACGTCGCAACCTGAAATCCCGTAATTAGACCTGTTACCATGAGCTGGTTTCGCAATATTTTTCGAAGCAATGATTCGAATGCGGATTTGCTGGAGCTTGCTTTAACTTCAATCCGATGTTGAGTCCACGTGCTTTTCTAAAATCGACTCAAAGGAAGTTCACTTCCGAAGATGTCTCCAGAATCGGGAGCCCTTCTCGCGTGCTAACTTCCGCATATCTACAGCAGGATCGAACTCATCAACAATCTCTCTTCCCAAGAGCGTCTCGATCGCGTCCTCCAGGGTCACCACTCCTAAAAAACCACCATATTCGTCGAGAACGATTGCAAGATGTGTCTTGTTCTCAATCAATTGATTGAGGAGCCTGTACACGGATGTCCCTTCTGGGATGAATTGAGGAGGCATTGCAATGGACTTCACTTGAAGGTTCGTCTGTTGCTTCGCTACTAAATCCATGATATCGCGACGTAGCACCACCCCCTCAACCGTATCCTCGGGATCATTATAGAGAGGTATCCGGGAGAATTGCAGAGAGGTCTGCCTCTTGACTATCTCATCGATGGTCTGCTCGGGGGACAAGCAAAATACCACGCTACGTGGCGTCATGATGTCTTTGACATTGATGGATTGAAGTTGAAACAGGTTTTTCATAATTTCGAACTCATTGGGATGAACGATTCCCTGAAAATATCCGATTCGGATGAGGTTAATGATATCGCTTTTCCTGATCCTATCCTCTGAATCCACGGGTATCAGCAACCGTGTAAGGAAACGGATCGGGATGAGGAACGGTTTCATCACGAGAACCATTACTCTTAGAAGATAGGCGGAGAACGGCCCCAGCGTCCTCCAGTAATGGGCACCCAAGGTCTTCGGAATGATTTCCGAACAGGTGAGCACGAGAAAGGTAAGAACGGCTGAAAAAAGCACGATCCACTGGGAACCAAAGATCTTGATAGCCATGGCGCCCGATATAGCGGCACCTACAGTGTTGGCTATGGTGTTCAACGTCAAGATAGCGGAAATAGGCTCTTCAATCTTTTCCTTGAATCGAAGCAATAGCTTTCCTGCTCGATGCCTCTCGTCGATCATCAGCTGAATGTAGGGATACCCGACTGACAAGATCACAGCTTCAAGCATGGAACAGAAAAATGATATTCCAAGCAACGTAAGAACAACAGCAGCTAGTTCGATCATTGATTCCTGTAATCCTTCCTCGCACGGCCTTTTATGCGGGTTCTGTTCGTCAGGTCGCGTCTTTGCTCCAAAATTCCACCCTCGTCATTCTTGTTGAATCTCAGATACTTCCCAATTTTCGTCCACCCACAATCCTATAATTGATATTCCACTATAGCGCTGACTAACAACTTTAATTGCATCTCTAACGTGCGATATCTGATCTGCTTTCGGTGCCGGATTTCCTGCACAGTCGTGATGCCCAACGACTGCAATCCCTATGGAATGATGCTGGTTAACTGATATCTCGATTCTATCGAATATGGACTCTTCTAAATTAAAATTGGTCTTTTTAGCGGGTATATGATTTGGACCCGGTTCCGAAATAACATCTACATATTCTGCATTGAAGCGCTTCTGCAGATAATCAATCACTGGTAGTTGTACCCGTCCATCCATGCAATTAATCGCGGTACAAAATTTCATATTTCCCTCTTTCGGGTCTTCAGCCCGCTTATCTCCTCCTGGAAAATCTCATTTGGGAAGAACTTATAAAAGGAGTTTGATCGGATTTGGTTCATCTTTAGCCATGCATGTTCTGGAGCTTCGTGCTGAAGACGTAGAATTCGTTGAGTAGCGGTAAGAAGAAGTGAGTGACCCCGGATTCATAGGGAGTCTCCACCACTTTCTTCATGGGCCACTTCCAGACCTTGACCCCGACTTCGTTGGGCCCGGTGGTGGTGAAGAAGCAGCCGCTCAACATGATCATGGACGCCGCACCGAGGAACGCGACGAGCTTTCCGAAACGGATATGGATCGTTTTATTCATGATCGCCCTCCTTTGATGACTCCGGGAGACCCCGAAGAACTTGAGCGTTTCAGTTAGATCACCCTACCTGATGAGCTGCTCACCACAATCAACGCAATATTTGCTCATCCTGCGCCGACTTCTCGCATGCTCTTCCTCGCCGCACTTCTTTATAATAATGTTCTCTAGTCATAAATCCAAAGAGGTCCATGATCGGAGTCACCCGATCGTGAGGCAACGGAACGATTTCAGACTTCAACGATGGGTATATCAGATGGGGAGAATGGGGGGCCTGAAAATCGTGATTGTAATTCCAAGTAGAATGGCAACGTCAAATTTATCGAAGAATAGGGTCTTCGGTAGAGGGGGATACGTTGACAGTTCCCTCTTCCATGCTATGGGATCTATGGAAGATGACGGATCTTGGGACTCGTCCTCGGCGAGGGGTGATCCCTCCGTGAAGGGGCATTCGGATATGCAATGGAAATTCTCCACGTAAGGCGTCTCGAATTGCCCCCAAGTTATCCAGGCCGCATGGAAGGTGAAGCACACGCAGAAAAAAAACACGAAGAGAAATTGGTGAGCATGAAAATGATTTATCATGGTAGAGATATCTTTACCGGTTTGTTCTTCCAAGGAGATTGTTTCCAACTATAGGAGATCGTAGCCCAACCTGTCAATAGTTTAGGGATGGACAAAATATTGGCAATGATGGCTATGAAGACGAAATTTATGGAGGGATTAATTACGATTACTTTGCTGATGATATTACCCCCAACGCTGCATACAGACGCAGAGCGGAAACGCTCCGGAGTGTGTCAGCTCGGGCCGCGCGCGGATTCGATCAGTCCGTCATGTGCATTCAAGAACGAAGGACCTGGCCGAAAGGGGCACGAATGACAGAGGTCGTGTCCCGGCGCGGCTGAAAGCGATTTCCGTCTGCGTCTGTATGCAACGTTGGGGGGGCTCTGTCTATTTCAGGATCTCCTCGACCTCCGCTCTGTCCACATTCATCACGTACTGAATTCCGCTGATGGCGGCCGCCTCCGTGGTCAGCGCCGCCAGGTCATCCCTCGAGATGTGCTCGAGTGAAAATTTGCGACTGCCCGCCATTAGCTGCCGAAGTCCTTGAGCGAGACGCTCATAGTAGGTATACAGCCCGAGGGCGCCCGTGGGGATCTTTTCGAACTCCTCGTCGCCCAGCTCCTTGCGCAACGAGCTGGCGGTGACGAAGATCGCATCCTTGGAACGGCCGAACCGCTCGATATAGACCGGAACCTGTTGGTCCTCAATGGTGCGGCCGATCGTCTTTCCCACCATGGCGGCCGCGATCGGGCTGCGGGCCATACCGACGAGCTTCACGAAAGGTGCGCCCAGGGCCAGCCCTTTGAAGATCTGATCCTCGAATGTGAACCCGCCCGCCACGGCAATAGCCGGCACGTGCTCGCCCCTGTCGGACAGCTTCTTTGTGTATTGGTAAAGCAGTGAATGGAGCTCCACCGGAGGGACTCCCCACTCATTCATCATGCGCCAGGGACTCATGCCGGTCCCACCCCCTGCGCCGTCCACGGTGAGGAGATCGATCCCGTACTTGGAGGAAAACAGAACCGCCCTTGCCAAATCGGCCGGGCGGTAAGCACCTGTCTTAAGGAAAATATACTTGGCCCCGGCCTTTTTAAGCTCATCCACCCTGTTTGCAAAGGACTCCTCCGAGACCATGCCAACACGGGAATGTCGCTCGAACTCCCGGAAGGAGCCGCGCTCGAATGCCTTAATCACATCCGGGTCGGTCGGGTTCGGCAGGACGACATAGCCGCGCTCGTACAGCATCTGGGCCTTTTTTAGGTCTCGTATTTTGACCTCCCCGCCGATGTTTTTCGCGCCCTGTCCCCACTTGAGCTCAACACACTCCACCCCGAGTTTCTCAATGGCATATTCCTGAACGCCGAGCCGGGTGTCCTCGATGTTGGACTGCACGATAATGGCCCCGTACCCGTCGCGCTGGAAATCCTTAAACAGCTTAATCCTGCGCTTCAGGTCCACCGTATCGACCACCCGGCCGTCCTTGACCACGGACTCCGGATCCATGCCGACCACATTTTCCCCGATGGTCAGACCCGTTCCCGCCAGGGCGGTTCCTATGGCCAGCCCTTCCCAATTATACTTGGCGATATCGGTCGATCCGATGCCGGGGATGATCCAGGGATAGTGGAACTTGAGGCCCCGGTCGTGACCGAAGGCGACTTCGAGATCGGCCGCGGGAAAGACCGCCTTGTCGCTGTCGGCCTCGATTCCATGGGCACCGACAGCGCCCCCCATGATATTGAAGTGTGAGTAATCGACGGGGTAGACCTTCTCGGCGGCCGTGGTTATCACACCAAAAGGCTGCGGGTAGATCACCTCGTGGCCCCGGTAGGCGGACTTTCCGATTTCGCACATGCCGATGCAGCCGTCCACACAGGTGACGCACATGCCCGAGACTGGAACGACTGAATCCTCCGTTCTGTTTTTCGTAAGCGTTGCGGCCGAGGCGTTTATCCTTGAAAGCGACATATGTTTTTCCTCCTTTCCACTCCTCAATTCTTTTCGATCTCACAGGCTACACAGGGGTCCATGTAGCACATCATATCGTCAAACTGTTCCTTCTCGGCACACGGAGGGCTCAGGTTTGCGCAGCCCCCGCAGATTGCCTGTTCCGGGTCGTTGTATGTGCATCGCAGCTGGCAGGCCGGGCAGATGTACATACAGCCGCCACAGAGTCGGCAGACGTCGGAAGAGACGTCGAAGGGCGTGCCGATGCTCCTCGTCTCGCCACGGCCCCGGAACCCGATGGCTTTGGCCACCATCTGCTCCTCGCACATCCGAACGCACAGTCCGCAGAGAATGCAGTCCTCGTGCTCCTGTCTGAAGCGCTGCCGGCGAACCTCGTGTGCCGAGGCCAGATCCTGAATAGTCTTCGACTGCGGACACGAGGCGAGGAGGAGCTCGAGGATCATCTTGCGGGCCCGAAGAACCCTCGATGACGTGGTTCTCACCGTGAGTCCATCTTCGGCGGGGTACGTGCAGGAAGAGACCAGCTTCGCCCTAGGTCCTTCACCAATTTCGACCACACAGAGACGGCAGGCTCCGTATGGCGCAAGTCCGTCCACGTGGCACAGCGTCGGGATGGGGAAGCCGAGGAATTTCGCCGCCTCGAGCAGCGTGGTGCCTTCCTCGACGGATACCTCCAGCCCGTTGATTGTAAGTTTTATCATCGCTCCTTTCCCTCATTTCCGCTTAATTGAATTATCGCCCTATGGGCGAACTTTTGATCTCTGATAATTCAAACCTTGCGTCATAAAAGATTCACCACAGAGGACACAGAGGGCACAGAGAAAGAAAAAGCTTGATTGCATTCATTCTCTCTCTGTGCCCTCTGTGTCCTCTGTGTCCTCTGTGTCCTCTGTGGTAAAAAATCTTTTCCATAGGCTCAACGAATTTTTTCTCTGCGCATCTACGTTAAAACTCTTCAACGGAATAAATTGGATTTCCTATGCGATACATTTAAGCCACGGCCACAGCATCGAACTTGCAGACACTTCGACAGGCCCCGCATTTGATGCATTTTTCTTCCTCGATCACGTGGCGTTCCTTCTTCTCGCCCGCGACGGCCTCTTCCGGGCAGGCCTTCACACAGAGCCCGCAGCCGGTGCACTCCTCGTTGATGGAGTACGTGATGAGCTCCTTGCACACGCCCGCCGGGCACCGCCTGTTCTCAATGTGCTCCAGGTATTCCTCACGGAAGTAATGCAGGGTGGAAATCACAGGATTCGATGCGGTCTGTCCCAGTCCGCACATGGTCGTATCTTTGACTACAAGCGCTAATTCCTTGAGGAGATCCAGCTCATCGGTCGTCCCTTTTCCCTCGGAAATGTCATCGAGGATCTCGTACATCCGCTGGGTGCCCTTACGACAGGTGAAGCATTTCCCGCAGGACTCGTCCTTCAGAAATTTCATGAAGTACCTGGCCACGTCGACCATGCAGGTCGATTCGTCCATGACGATCATGCCGCCGGAACCCATGATCGATCCCGCTTTGGCCAGGCTTTCATAATCGATCGGCAGGTGAAATCGCTCTTTCGGAATGCAGCCGCCCGAGGGGCCGCCCGTCTGTACCGCCTTGATATCCGACTTGCCTGTCCGGCCGCCGCCGATGTCACTGACGATCTCCTCTATGGTCATCCCCATCGGGACCTCGACAAGGCCCGTGTATTTCACCTTGCCCACCAGGCTGAAGATCTTGGTGCCGGAGTTGTTCTTCGTACCGACTTTTACAAACTCTTGGGCGCCTCTGTTGATGATGATTGGTATGTTGGTCCAGGTCTCGACGTTGTTGATCGCCGTGGGGTTGCCTTCGATTCCCTTTTGTACGGGGAACGGCGGCCGCTGACGCGGTTCTCCCATCAGCCCTTCGATCGACTTGATCAGGGCCGTCTCCTCGCCGCACACGAATGCGCCGGCACCTTTCACAAGCTTGATATCGAAGGAAAAGCCGGTGCCCAGGATGTTCTCACCCAAGATTCCGAGCGCATGCGCCTGCCGGAGGGCGATGACAAGATGTTTGATCGCCAGCGGATATTCGTTGCGAACGTAGATCACGCCCTCCGTGGCCCCGGTACCGTAGGCGCCTATGATCATCCCTTCGATGACACTGTGCGGGTTGCCCTCAAGCAGACTTCGATCCATGTAGGCCCCGGGGTCCCCCTCGTCCGCATTGCACACAAGGAATTTTCCTTGACCATCGGGCCTGGCGGCCAGCAGCTCCCACTTCAGACCCGTGGGGAAGCCCGCCCCCCCTCGGCCGCGCAGGCCTGACGTTTTGACCTCTTCTACGACCCATTCGGGTTCACCGCGGGAAAGCACTTGTGCGAGAGCCGAATAGCCTCGGTTTTCGATGTAGTGGTAAATCCGGATGGGATCCACCTTCTCATTGCGGCCGAGAAGAGTGCGTTGCTGCGTATTGAAAAACGGAATGTCGTCCTGTTTTTCAACGGGCTTGCCTGTAGCAGGGTGTACAAAGAGCAGATCCTCCAGCACATCTGCTCTGGACACGGCCTCGACGATCTTCACCATGGCATCGAGGCCGACCTTTGGATAGAAAGTACGGTAGGGCTCCACCACTACCGACGGCTCCATCTCGCAGAAGCCGTGGCACCCTGTGACGCGCAGGTTCACCTTCTCCGTCAGCTTGTTGAACAGAATCTCTCGCTTCGCAATGCGAATGAGGTCGTTTGCACCGCTCGCCTGACCGCAAGTCCCTGCAGCAATTACGATCGTGGGGACATCGGTCGCTACGTCGGAAAGAATTCGACGCTGCAATGTAGTAAAATCATCGATCGATTTCAGTCTTTCCATGAAAGGTCCAATCCTTATTAAAAATTGACGCCGGTCAGGTCCAGCATGTGCCCCCGGCAACCTCGCCGCGAGCAGATCTGGACCATACCGCCTCCGCGAACGATCATCGGCACCATCATCGCATTGCAATCAGGGCAGTTCGAAGTGCCTATGAGCTCTGCGTGACAATGGGGACAGAAGCAGTTGACCACTGTGTCTATGGGGATTTCGTATTCGTATTCGATGCTGTAGCTTCCATAGAGGCAAGACAATCGGAGCCATCCATGGGTGTCTCCAAAGGAGACCGTCACCCG
The DNA here is from genome assembly GCA_964522545.1 of uncultured Thermodesulfobacteriota bacterium. Classification (GTDB taxonomy): domain Bacteria; phylum Desulfobacterota; class DSWW01; order CAZFWM01; family CAZFWM01; genus CAZFWM01. The sequence continues at coordinate 13,260 of CAZFWM010000039.1, read as the reverse complement.
GATCGACGGGTACCCTTCAATGTAATAGTGAGGATCCATCAGGCTGTGATTGCACCGGGGGCAGCTCACCTCGACAGGGAAGATCCGCTGGTCCGTCTTTATCTCGACCGTGTCGAGCCCGGCACGCGTCTTCTTCAGTATCTTCTTCACTTTCGCCGTCTCTACATTAGAGAAATAATGGCCGTCCACGACGACGATCGGGCCCAGTGCGCAGGCGCCAAGGCAGTTTACCGATTCCAGTGTAATTTCTTCGTCCGGCGTTGTCTCACCGGCTTGGATCCCCAATTGCCGTTCGAACTCCTCGACTATGAGTGGAGCACTTCGCACATGACAGGCCGTGCCAAGACATACCGAAATGAGATGTTTTCCCCTGGGCTTCAGGCTGAAGGATTTGTAGAATGTTGCGATTCCATAGAGATCGACCATGGAGCGGCCGGTCTCTTCGGCAATAGCCTTTAGGGCCTCTTGGGGAAGATAGCTGTACTTGGCCTGGACCTCTTCGAAGATTGAAATGAGTCCTCCTCGATCTTCCCTGTGTTTCTCGACAATGTTTGCGATATCCTTTCGTGCCATCTCTTTCCTTCCGACAGAACGGGTGGTTGCAATAATGATTGAAGGCTGATCGTTCTATTCGTACTCCTCGCAGCGCCACACACCACTTTCAGGCTTTGGAAAGGTGCAGGTTTCCCGCTTCTCACAATTGCTGCACAGCCCCATGTACGTACCGGGTTGGTGCTCCTCTGAATGAGAAGAATCTCGTGCATCTTCCGATAGCGAACGAGTTTTCTCCGCACATTTCGCCGGGTCAGGAGTGATCCCCTCGAACTCTTCGCACTGCATTACAGGCCGGCTTTGGTCTCTGGGGAAGACGCAGACCAACTGTTTTGTGCAGGTTGAACAAAGACCACCATAAACTATACGACTGGACATGGAACTTTCTCCTTTGTCTTTCACTAAATCCCGAGTAATGCAGTGGTCACCCACTGCCTTTCTCGGGATAATTCTTGTTTCGACCACCTCAGAATTGCATATCGATTCGAGCTCGCATCAGGGCTTCGCAATCGGCATGCCAGAGGGACAAACAACTTGATCGAGCTGTTTATGTTGTCGAAAAACCTTGAGAAATCAAAGAGATATTAGAACAGATTCCATCCGCGGAGGTGTGAAGTCGATGCTTGGGAATCATATAAAGAGGAGGATGGGATCGGGGAGGTTTGAACCGCTGGGGAGAAATTCCCCGGTTTCAGGGAAGGTCAGGATTCGATGAATACTTCTTTAACTTTTCACGCAGTGTCTTGCGGTCGATCCCGAGTATCTCTGCAGCACGAGTTTTGTTTCCATCCACGCTCGCTATGACGTTGCGAATGTATTCGGCTTCCACTTCGGCCAGGGTTCGATTGAGTCCCATCTCACGCAAGGCCGAGAAACGCATGAGCGAAGGCAGATCGGGGACCTCGATGAGGTCTCCGTCTGTCATGACGATAAGACGTTGGACCACATTCTCCAACTCCCTCACATTCCCCGGCCAATAGTAGTTTCTCAGGACCTGCAATGCCTTATCTGAGAAGCGGGGAGTCGGCCTGCCATATTCCTCGGCGAACTCGGATGCAAAATGACGGGCCAGGAGCAAAATGTCATCTCCCCTCTCACGCAATGGAGGCAGGGTTATCGTAATGACATTGAGGCGGAAGAAGAGATCTTGTCGGAACACTCCTTTTTTTACGAGGTCGAGCAAATACTTATTCGTCGCAACGAGGATCCTCACGTCGACCTTTTGTGGACGATTGGCTCCGATCATATACACTTCCTTATCCTGGAGCACACGGAGGAGCTTCACCTGCATAGAGAGACTCGTCTCACTGATTTCGTCCAGAAAGATAGTGCCTCCGTCTGCGGTCTGAAAAAAGCCGGCCCGAGTTTCGGTGGCTCCCGTGAAGGCCCCCTTGATGTGGCCGAAAAGCTCACTTTCGAGCAGTCCCTCCGGGATGCCTCCGCAGTTTACGGGTACAAAAGAAGACGAAACCCGCGGGCTGCTGTAATGAATGGCCCTGGCCACAAGCTCCTTGCCAGTGCCGCTCTCGCCGGTTATGAGAACGGTGGCTGAAGTCGACGTGGCCTTGGATACGGATCGAAAGACCTTCAGCATGGCCTCCGACTCGCCGATCATACCGTAATCCCCGGAGGGCGTGGGCTGCGACCAGACCTTTCCGACTCTCCGCATTTGCAATTTGTCGAGCGCTCGACGGACGGCCGACGAGAGCTCCTCATCGGTAAAGGGTTTGGTCAAATACTCTTCGGCGCCGATCTTGACGGCCTCGACCGCCCCTTCAATGGTGGCGTAGCCGGTTATCATCATCACCTCGGTATCCCTGAAGTTCTCCCGGACATGCCTTGTCAGCTCGAGGCCGCTGACCTTGGGCATCTTGAGGTCGGTTATGACCAGGTCGACCGGTGTCGCCTCGAGAATCTTTATCGCCTCGGGCACTCCAGGGGCCGTGAAGACCTGATATCCCTCTGAGCTCAGATTTCTCTGGAGCACTTCCAATGTAGCCGGTGCATCGTCAACAAGAAGTATACGTTCTTTCTCCGTGAGATTGGCCATTCTATCGGCTCTCCTTCTCGCCCTTCGGCTCTGAAACGGGGAGCCGAATCTCGAACCTCGATCCTCTGCCGACCTCGCTCTGAACGTGGATTGAGCCTCCGTGAGACGTTACGATGCCGTGGACTACGGCCAGGCCAAGACCTGTTCCCTGATTCACGTCTTTGGTCGTGAAGAAGGGAATGAAGATTTGCCTCTTCAATTCCACGCTCATCCCGATTCCAGTATCTTCCACAATGAGCACTATGCTCTCTTCACTTTTAAGGGTCTGTACTGTCAGTCTGCCCCCTTCCGGCATAGCCTGGATGGAATTGACGACCAAATTGACCAGCGCCTGGTGCAACTGGGACGGATCGGCCGTGATCTCCGGTAAATCCGGCGACAGGGAACGTATCAATTCGATTCCCGTCTTTATGCACCGGAACTCGAGAAAATAGAGGCCGTCCTCGGCCAGTTTATTCAGATTGACCAGCGTCTTTTTCGGCGGCATCTGGCGGGCAAAGACCATGAGCTTCTTTATCACTTCCCGGGCGTGCAAAGACGCTGCTACAACCTTATCGATGTCCTCCTCGGCTTGTTCTGGAAGGCCTGGACATTTCTTTGCGAGCTGGGCAAATCCCAGGATATTGCCCAAGGGCTCATTCAGCTCGTGGGCCACGCCTGCGGCGAGCTGCCCTATCGTCGCCAGCCGGTCAGCGTGTCTCAGCTGATCCTGGAGTCTCGATTTGTCCTCTTCGGCCTCTCTCCTCTCGATGATGACGGCAACTTCCCTGGTGATGGCATTGATCAGGCTCCGCTCTTCTTTGAGAAACGGCCCCTCATCGAGCTCAGGCATTTCCTCCTCATAGAACACTTCTACGACGCCGCGTCGCTCTCCGTTCACCATGATATCTGTACTTTGTTTCTGTCCCTCCTCTTTGAATCTCTTTGTCGAGTATGCGCACTCATCCAATATGATTCTGCCGTGTGTGATCTCAGGATACTGCCAGGCCGGAGGAAGGAGCTCTACAATTCCCTGAAGGATCTCCTCGAGCGAAATACCGGGCCGCTCGATCATCTGGGCTATACCATAGAGGCAGGTCAGCTCCTTTACGCGTTCACGCAACGCCGCCTGAGCGCGCTGATGCGCAAGCGCACCTCCAAGACTTTGGGCAACGTCCTCGTAGAGTACGATATCTTCCTGTGAGAAGTAGTTCTCCCTGGCACTGATCAATTGCAAAAGACCGATTATTTCGTCACCGACCGACAGAGGAATCAGAGCGAGAGACCTGCAGCTTTCGCCGCGGTCGAGGCCCCAAAGAGCGGCATCCGCTTCTTCCTCGAGATTCATCGAGAAACTTATGGCGCCCCCGGTCCAGTAACCGCCGTTCTTGGTGAGCGGGGGCAGAGGAGAATCGTTGCGGCCGTTGAGCATGCTCCTGTAGAGTCGCTGCAAGCCCGATTCCTCTCTGGAGACGGACGCGGCTTCAAACCGAACGGATCCATCGGAATCTCGCCTGGCCACACACTGAGTACATTTGTCGCCGTCACCCAGTATCAGCCCGAGCCCGTCACATCCGGAGAAGTCCACCAGCCTCCCTGAAACCTCTCTGAGAAATTCCATTATCGGAACGGCATGATTTGCAGAGTGCAATATCCAGTGGGACAGCTCACGAAAATCCTTATCCGTCTGACAGCCGGGAGCATGATTGCTGCTTTTATTCACTTGATTTTTCATATGGGTCATCTCGGATCCACGGAGAGCGCTAATACATGGAATCGATTTCGCCCCGGAAGTGCTGGGTGATGACGCTGCGGCGGAGCTTTAGGGTGGGCGTGAGCTCCATGTTCTCGAGGGAGAGCTCTCGGGGAATGAGTCTGTACTTCTTTATCGTCTCGAACCGGGCCAGGTCCGCGTTGACCTCCTTTACGATCCCGTCGAACAGGTGAACCACTCGATCCTTGCCGAGAAGATCCTCGTAGCTGTCGTAGATGATGTTGTTCTCCTGTGCGTAAATCTCCAGGGCCCTGAAGTCCGGGACGATGAGGGCCGTGAGATAGGGGCGATCGTCGCCGACTGCGATGGCCCGAGCGATGTACGGACGGATCTGCAGGGCCATCTCTATCGGCATGGGGGCCACGTTCTTGCCTGAGGCGGTCACCAAGATGGCCTTTTTCCGGGCCGTGATCGTGAGGAATCCATCGGCATCGAACTTCCCCACGTCGCCTGTGTGCAGCCATCCGTCCGTGTCGATGATCGAGTCGTCATCCCCATGGTAGCCGTCCATGACCGTCCCCCCCCGCACCAGGATCTCTCCGTCATCGGCCGTGCGGACCTCGATGCCCGGCATGGTGAGGCCCACGGTCCCGAACCTGTAGCGGTCCGGATAATTGGAGGTGGCCGCCCCGCACAGCTCTGTCATGCCGTAGCCCTCGATGATGGTGATGCCCATGCCGTAAAAGAATTCGGCCAGGCCGCGGGGAAGAGCGGCGCCGCTGCAGCGCCAGTGCCGGATGCGCCCGCCCATCTCCCTTCGCGCCTTCTCGAGAAAGATGTGCTTCGCGATCATCTGCTGTCCCTGGAGTATGGGGGAGGGTTTTTTTCCGGACTTCTGGCGGGTCTGGGAGATCTCCACGTTCCGGGCCCACTGAAAGGACCGGCGCCTGATGAAGGAGCTGGAGTGAAGCTCGTCGAGGATGATGGAGCGGATCTTGGCGAATGTCCGGGGCACGCCGACCAGCACAGTGGGCCTGACTTCCTGCATGTTCCGCCACATGGTCTCGATGCGCTCCGCATAGGCCACGGTCGCCCCGGAGAGGAAGGTCTTCAGATCCACCACCCGCTGGAGGATGTGGGAGAGCGGGAGGAAGGACATGGTGATGTCTCCGGGACGGAAGGGAAATATCTCTTTCAGTGATTCCATCTGGGCAAGAAAATTCCGATGGGTGAGCCTCGCCCCCTTCGGGTCGCCGAACGTTCCGGCCGTGTAGACGATGCTGGCCAGATCATGGGGCTTTACCGCGTTCATCAGCTCGTCCACACTCGGACCGCCGGAGGCGGCTCCCAGGTCCATGACGTCCTCAAAGGAGAGGAGATCCGGCATAGTACCGGGCGCCGGGCCTGAGGGATCCATGACGATGACCTTTGTCAGTTCTCTTGCCTTGCCCAGATGAGGCGCCAGATTCTGGACCCTGGCGCTCTTCTCGACGATGAGGGCCCTTGCGCTCGAGTGCTCCAGGAGCTCACCGATCTGCCTGGGGGTGTTGGTCGTGTAAATCGGGACCGTTACCGCCCCGAACAGGAGCGCACCGAAGTCGGCGTAGGCCCACTCCGGCCGGTTCTCCGACAGAAGGGCCACTCGATCCCCCTTGCCCAGCCCTATCGCGCGAAGCCCGGCCGAAAATTTGCCGACCTTTTCCATCATCTCCCGGCAGGATATGCCCCTGTAGAAACCGTCCCTCTTGGCCAGAATCGCCGTGCCCTCGGATCGGATCCGCAGAGTGTCGAACAACCTGGCCCCGATGTTCTCGCCGCTCATTGGCTCGCTCCTTTTTTCTTTATCAGATCGACCTGTAACTTTTTCCTCTACTGTACGAATATTCAGATGATGACTCCGGCCGCCATTATAATATGGTCGCCGAAAAAAAATCAAAACCCTAAGAGATGGACTCCAGACGGGAGCCAATTCCCGAAGTTGGAAGTTTTGACCCGAAAGTCGCCCCTCCAACGGGCCCGCGACAGTCGAGCAGAGGGTCCGGCGAAAAGGCGATGAGGGGATGTTTTTCCCATGGGCAAAGAATGAAGATCTTTCGAAAATCATTTACGATTCAGGAATATTTGTAAGTCGCTTTCAGATGATCTCCCTGAGAGAGTGCCACCTCATTCGAGCAGGTGAATTGGCCCGGACCTCCCGGGCACGGTTTTTGCTCTTACTCGAAGGTCATTAGGATCTGGTCAGACAAACCCGTCTGATGCCAGGCAACCCCAGGGAGGATAGCGCAGTGCTGAAAAAGAAAGAGCTACAGTTTTTCCACGAGATGCTGCTCCAGATGAAAGCGGAGATTCTCGAACAGACCCAGAGCAAGGACGCCGATGATTTCGTCATAGCCGATCAGGAATTATCGGACGAGATGGATCTTGCCAGCTCTGAGGGCGCCCGCACCCTTAACTGTAAGATATACGACCGCAGCATCAGGCTCCTCCACAAAATCGAAGAGGCCCTCGTCCGGATCGAGGAGGGAGAATTCGGTCTGTGCGAGGAGTGTGGAGAGGAGATAGGGATCAGGCGCCTCCAGGCGCGTCCCGTTGCCACACGGTGCATCGAGTGCAAGGAAGAGCAGGAGCGCCAGGAGAAGTGCTACTCGAAACCGACCCGGGATCACGAGAGCATGTTCCTGTTCGGCGGCCGCGGGTAGGCCCCTTAATCCAGATATCTACGCGACTCTCGTAGATGTGGGCTTAACGTCAGGCGCTATGTGAGTCGACAGTCGAGAGTCGAGAGTGAAAAGCAGGTAACTCTCGACTCTGAACTGTTGACTGTCGACTAAAAACCTTTCTTCTTTACACTCTTTCCCCCCTTTTTTTCCATTTCTCAAAATAAATTGGGGATAACTATGTCCTGCTATGTCACTGTGTTCGGAGGAAGCGCTGGAAGGCCCTGGCGTCTTCGAACATGGAGACGTTGTTGAACAACACGAAGGTCGGCGCCGTCCCCTCACATAAATCGAAAAGCCTGTAAAAATCGTCCTCCCCATACCCTTGACGGAAGCCGCGCCGGCCGTGGAGCCGGAAGTACCGGGCGGTCCCTTCCGCCGTGGCGCTTATCAAGGGGTCGACGCACCGGACCAGGTCGAGCTCGTCGCTGAGACGGACGATGTCATCATCCTCCCAGACGCCCCCGGGCTCCCAGGCGAAGCGGAAGGAGGAGCGGTCGATGGATCTGAAGAATCGCCGCATATTCTCCTTGTGCCCGGATGTGGGGGTAAAGCTCGCCGGGCACTGGAACACGATCCACTGGGCCTCGAGGATCCGGGCGATTTCGGCCGTGGCCTCCCAGGCGGCCATGACCTCCTCGGTGGGCTTGAATGACCCGTAGCGGCCACGCAGATCCTCCGGGACCGGCCGGGCCAGACGGCGATAGGTGGGACTCGATGGCTCGTGGGTGATGAGCTGCCAGGCCCTTATGTTGAAGGCAAACCCGGCCGGCGCCTGCTGGCGCCACTTGGCGGCGGTCCGGATCCGCGGCGGCTGATAAAAGGTCTGTTGGACCTCCACCAGACCGAATGCCTCATAATAGATCTTCCGGGCCACGGGAAACCCGCAGCACCCGATGTGGACATCCATCCTTACTCTCCCTTGATCCCCACCGGCATGATGAGAAGCGGTTCGTGTCCTGAAGCCGCTCCTGTGAGGCGGGCGACCTCCTCATCCTCGAAGGCGCCAACGATCCCCGCCCCGAGGCCGAGGGCCTCGGCCTGGAGAAAGAGATTCTGGGCGACAGAGCCCGCCTCCATCAGGGCGTATCGAACCCCTCGCTCACCATACTTCACGGTGATCCTTCGATACTCGGCGGTAATCACGAACAGGACCGGGGCCCGGGCGATCCAGGCCTGCCCGAGCGCGGCTTCGGCGATCTGCGGGCGGCGCTCCCCCCGGGCCACGGATTCGATCGCGTGTTTGCCAGGCCGGTAAAGGTAGGCTCCGGGTTCGAGCCCGATCACCCCCTCCTTGCCCACCACGACATAGCAGTCCAGGGGGTAGAGGGCGCCTCCCGAAGGGACGGCCCGCCTCTTTCCATACGAATCGGTGATCCCCTGGGCCGCCCAGAGGAGCTGGCCGAGCTGCTCCAGCTTGAGGGCCGAGGGAACAAACCGACGCACCGTACGACGCGCCTGGATCGCCGCCTCCAGGGACATCGGACCGGCAGCGCCCGCCGGTGGAAGGGCGATGGTCTCCGAGGCCGTGCCGGGCGCACCTGCTTCCGGCCCCTCGGACGAGGCACGGCAGGCCGGGGGGCAGAGCAGGAGGAGTGTGATGAATGGGAGGATAAGGAGAGGATATTTTGCGCTTTTCATCACTATTCCCTTGCACTTATTCCGGCTCAACCGAGCACCTTTTATCTCTCTCTCCGTCGTTCCCGCGGAAGCGGGAACCCATAGTTTTGCTCATTTGCTGGATCCCCGCTTGCGTGGGGATGACGTTGTGAGGGGTAATTAGAATCTCCTGCCAATCAATTACAAAATCTGGCAGAAGGCGCCTTTCAGATACTTCGACTCCGGCATGGAGGGAAGAATCGGGTGATCCGGCGCCTGGGTCCTCCACTCCAGAATACGGACGGAGCGGCCGGCCTTGCGGCCCGCCTCCTGGAGGATCAGCATGAATGTCTCGTCTCTGATGTGATGGGAGCATGAAAATGTGGCGAGCAGGCCTCCCTGCTCGATGACCTTCATGGCGGCGGCGTTGATCTTCTCATATCCCTTGACGGCAATCGGGAGGTTCTTTTTGGACCTCGCGAAGCTAGGGGGATCGAGGATCACGGTGTCGAAGGACTCACCGCTTTTCACGAGGCGGTTGAGCGCGGCCGGAAGGTTGCCGCACTCGAATGCGGACTTGGACTTCAGACGGTTGTGCCGGGCGTTGCGCCGGGCCCTGAGGACCGCCTCTTCAGAGCCGTCCAGCCCCAGCACTGACTTCGCTCCCGCACTGAGGGCACTCAGCGCAAACGGGCCGTCCCCGCAGTAGCAGTCCAGCACAGAGGCGCCCGCCACATAGCGGCGAAGGGCCAGCCTGGACTCTCGCTGGTCGAAGAAGAACCCGGTCTTTTGCCCGCCAAGGAGATCGATCTGATATGTGAGACCACCCTCCTCGATCTCGACGGTCTTGGGATTCCTGCCCCGCAGCACCCCTTTGCGCAGCTCCAGGCCTTCGAGGCCCCGGACGAACGCCTCATTTCGCTCGATGATCACGGTGGGACTGAACATGACCTCGAGCACGTCACAGATCGGTCCGAGGCGCATGTCCATCCCGGCGCAGTAGGCCTGAACGACGAGGGCGTCACCGAACTTGTCCACCACGAGGCCCGGCAGAAAATCGCTCTCACCGAAGACGACCCGAAATGATTGAAGCTCTGGGTAGACCTTCCGCCGGAGCGACAGGGCTTCTTCTATTCTGGCGGCAAAGAGGTCAGGGCCGATCTTGCCGGGCTCGAGGAGGATCATTCGTGCGGCGATGAGGGAGTTGGGATTGTAGAATGCCAGGCCCACGGCCTTCCCGTTCTCGCGGCACACCTCGACCAGCCCCCCCCGGCGGGGCAGCCCCGTCACACCTGTGATCTCGTTGCTGAAGACCCACTGGTGGCCCTCGGCGATCCGCCTTTCGGTCACCTTTTTAACGTTGATCCGGCCATTGATGTCCCACATCGCTACTCTCCGCCTCGCCCTCTTACAGCTGAAGTCAAATACACCAAGCCAGGGAGGAGTATAGGCAAGGCCCCTGTAAAAGGCAATGGAGACAGCTTCTCGCCCTTAGGGCTGACTTTCTTGCTCGTAATCGACAGATTCCTCGGCTATCGCCTCGGAATGACATCCGGACAGGAACCAGCGGATGTCATTTAGGTCCTTCGCTTCGCTCAGGATAAACTCCGCGAGAAATCTTCATGACTTGATCACTGGTCCACCCAAGTGCTAATCTTTTCTCTCCTGAGGGGCTGACCGCTGATAGCTGACCGCTGATAGCTCAAAGGACCGAACCATGGCTAGGAAGCTCGAATCCAGAGAAATCACACGCAAGCTCTGGCACCTCTCTTTCATCTGGGCGCCGATTGCCTTTTACTTCTGGATCGAGCAAACGCTCGCCGTGCTCATCGGGGTCGGCTTCTTCGTTCTCTTCGTCATCCTCGACGTCCTCAGGATCTGGGTCCTCCCCCGCGGCAATGAGATCGCCTTTCGCCACTTCGCCTTCATCCTTCGCGACAAGGAGCGCAATCAGTTCAACACGGCCGTCTACTTCTCACTGGCCTGCATCGTCTGCGGCTTCTTCTTCACCAAAGAGGTGGCCGTGCTGGCCGTCACCTTTCTCTGCATCGGCGACCCCATAGCCGCATTCGTCGGTTCCAAGTACGGGACGACCCGGATTCTGAACAAATCGCTCGAGGGGAGCTCGGCCTGCTTTGTCGCCTGCTTCATCGCGGCCCTGGTCATCGGGTTCAACATCAAGATCGCGGTCCTCGCCGCTCTCACGGCCACCCTTTTCGAGCTCATCTCGTCCCGGATCAACGACAACCTCTCGGTCCCGATCTTCAGCGGCCTCACCGTGACCTGGCTCATGGAGATTCCGCTCACCAGCCCTCTTCAGATCGCCCTGGTGATCTTCAAGGTCTACCTGATCTTCGTCATCCTCACCTCCATAGCCGGTGTCTTTCTCAAGCACTACATCATCGCCTACTACCGGACCAAGTACGATGAGACCTTCGAGCCGGCCGCGGACTACCGCCCCGCGGTCTCGATCATCAAGCCGGTCAAGGGGGCCGAGCCCTGGGCCTATGCCAACTTCGCCACCTTCTGCCGGCAGGACTACCCGGGCGACTATGAGATCATATTCGCCATGGAGGATGAGAGCGATCCGGCCTTCCGGATCGTGGAGAACCTGAAGCACGAGTTCCCCGAGGTCAAGATCCGCACCGTGCTCGCCGGCGCGAGCTTGGATGCGACATCGAAGATGAACAACCTCCTTCGAGCCGAACGCGAGGCGACCGGCGAGGTCCTGGTCATGAGCGACAGCCCTGTGCGCGTGAGCGAAGATTACCTGCGCACCGTCGTCGCACCGCTGGGCGACGCCGGAATCGGGATCGTCACGGCTGCGGCAGCCTACCAGGGGTCCCGGAACATCCCGGCGGCCCTCAACACCCTGCTGATCAACCTGATGGGGAGCCTCCTCTACTTCCCGCTCGCCTTTTTCGGAAAGCTCGAGTCGGCCAACGGCTGCACCGTGGCCATACGCAAGGACGTGCTTGAGGAGGTGGGCGGCCTGCGGGCGATCGGGGATCAGATCTCCGACGCACACGCCCTGACCCAGGCGGTACACGAGAAGGGATACAAAATCCATCTCCTGAAAGAGATGATCCCTGTCGTGCACGAACGCCTCTCCTGGCTGGACTGGCTCAAGAAAACCCACCGAATGAACGTCACCTTCCGCACCTATGTCCCAAACCTCTACCCTATATTCCTTTTTCAGAGCGGCCTGTTTCACGCTGTCATCTTCTGTGTCCTCACCCACGGGTCCCAGATCTCGTGGTTCCTGATCACCCTCACTCTCCTTCTCAAGACCGTCTCCCACCTCCGGTTCAACTACAAGTTCATCGGAGACCGGAGCACCTACTATTTCATCTGGCTGCTGCCGGCGCTTCTCCTGATCGCCCCCTTCTTCTGGACCAGCCCCTATTTCTCCAAGGTCGTCCACTGGCGCACCCAGCGCTACTTCGTGGACCAGGGCGGTATGGCGACCCGGCTGAGAGACCAGGCCGGGTGAGTCCGTTATTCATCCTCGATTACACCCAAACAGAGTTTGTAGGTCGCGACGAGTGAATTAGCGTTTTGACAAGAGAGTTGGTAGAAATACCCATGATCCCGATTAAGGGCTGAAAGCCTCGTAATGTTGAAAATAATAGATAATGCCATTTTTTCTCTTCAGGTTCGTTTTTCATAGTACAAGCATGAAGGATGTCGTCAAGCTCCACTGGTTAATACAGCCCGGGCCTATGGAGAAAGAAGGAAGCGTGAGTGGATGAGGTGTCGAAAATGCCTCATGGGGAACTTCCATAAAGTATGATAGGGTACAGCTGTAAAACGAACAGGGATCGAAGGAAAGGATTTCAAGATGGACAAGCAGAAGATAGGTCTTTTTCTGGTTATTACCATTTCAGCTTTGTGGTTGGGATGCAACGGAGAGAGGGCTGAAATTCGTAAAAATGACTTTTCAGACTCTCCATCTCCCTTCAGAAAATACTTACTAAAAGACCCACCCAATGATCCTTGCTGGCTCGACCCCAATCTTGAGTGTCCCAATCCCAAATCTGGGATTATTTACTACATAGGAACCTCTCCGGTCGAGCGATCTCAGGAGAAAGCAAAGGAAAGCGCCCAGGAGAATGCAGTAGATCAGATTTGGAACACCTTGGGAGACTATCTGAAACAAGTGATCTTGAACTCGGGCGTGGAGGAGTGGCAGGCGAGTGAGATCATCGACGATACAGACGTAAAAACTGTGCTTTACGCCAAGGTTCTTGAAGGGGTTGTAATAGGAATTTGGCCGGCAGAGTATTGTATCCGGGGCTACTGTGACTGGGATAGCGAACGCTGGAGTGGAAAAAAATGGGAAGGAGCCGTTCGGATAGAATTTCCAGGGTCGGAAGAGAAAAAGCTCGACTTGATACGAGAGGCTCTTAGGATTAAGGAGTGCGAAAGCGCGGCCTGCCGCAGGGCCAGGGAGGTTGTGGCTGGCTGCATTAGCGATCTGGGCACGGAAGCAATAAGAGATGCCTTCGATGCTAGGGCGGAATCAACTCTAGGGTTGCAGTGCGAAAATAATGAAGCTTGCTCTGAGGATGAGTACTGCGAATTTCCAGATGGAGAGTGTATGGGTCCAGGCGTGTGCGCATGGAAGCCAGAGATTTGTACAATGCACT
>CAZFWM010000038.1:0-35100 GCA_964522545.1 uncultured Thermodesulfobacteriota bacterium | reverse complement strand
CCGCCGGCCGAGAGCGCCACGTAGATGTTGAAGGACTCCCCTTCCGACAGCAGGAGGGGTGAGTCGAGATCGATGGTGTGGAACCCGGTATGCTCTAGGCCCCCTGTCTTCGACGAGAGCTCGTCCAGCAGCTCGCCCCCGTCGAAGCGGCCGTAGATCCTCACCGTATATTCCACGTCGTCTGCGGCTGTGAAGAAACTCACGGCCCTGAGCAACTCTTCGCCTCCGGCCACGAAGGCGTTGAATGCTTCGGTGCAGTCCGTCTTCGTGGCCCTCCAGCCGTGGTAATCGTGATAATAGACGGTGTCGTAGTCCATGGGCTCCACGTTTCGGAAGGAAATGGCGCCCATCTCGGGGTGTTTGCCGCAGTACTTGTCGTAATAGGAGATCCAGAAGTACCCATCGTCACCCCATCCCGATCCCCAGCTGTTCTTGCAGAGCCAGGCCCCGGGGTCCGGAGCCTGGGTGGTCAGGTTGTCGTCCCACCCCACGATGGCGACTGCGTGGTTCGGTTCCAGGTGGCTGCCGGGCGGCTGGTAGTGAGTGTAGAATCCGGAGAGAAATGAATAATCGTAGCACATGCTGGTCCCGACAATCCCCTCGGACATGATCCTGTCCTTGATCGTGTCGATACCGCTCAGGTCCTCTCCGGCCACGTACCACTCGATGTCCCTCGGGTAGAAATAATGATAGCCCGGGTCGTGCCGGGCCGGAGGGATCTGGTAATACTGCGCGTCCACGTCACGCACCGCCCCCTCGCCCCGTGTGAGGTAGGCCGAAGCGACCCGGTAGTCGCCGCCCATGTGCACCTCGAGCCCGCTGCCCGAGGGCGGATCGATATCGTCGTTGTTGTGTTCGTTGAACCCGTTCCACCAGTCGAGGTGATATTCGGCCAGATTCGGTTCCCCCGTCTCGCCGGCCGCGGCCCAGGTCCCGGTCATGAGGAGGTTTCCTTCGATGGCGGCCATCACGGCGTGGGTCCAGCAGGTGCCCCCTTGTTGCGATTTGACCGAGGTCACGTAGTCGGCGCCCGCGACGTTGCGGAGATCGAAGGAGTCGGGAGACTCTGCGCCGGAAGGATCGGGGGCCATCGCAAGGATGATCGCCGCGATGGGGAGGAAGATGAGCGAACGCGGCCTCGTCATCATGGGGCTCCTCACATTTTTGGAAGATATTTATCCGGAGAGCGGTCTTAGTGTATGTTCCTATCTTATCAGATTTCCCGCAGAATGGCATGAGGGGAGCGGAATGCCCTATCCCTTTTTTCCAGTGAAGGAGACCAAGATCGTGTGTCATGATAGAACCTGTCGGCGGCTCATCACGGGCCTGGCCCTGTGCCTCCTCGTCCTGCTGTCCGCCTGCCACGGCGGCGGAGGAAGCCCCCCCGAGGCGGACCCCGTCCCCTCCACCTCCGGGCGGCTGCTGGCCGGCGTGGCCCGAAGCAGGCTGGATGTACCGATCGGGATTCCCATGGGCGGGTACGGCCTGCGCCAGGGCCCCCGAACCCACTTCAACGTGATCATGGGCGGATCCGAGGGATACTATGACTGGCCGACCGTGAAGGTCCTCGTCCTGGAGATGGACGGCAGGCGGCTCGTGATCGCCAGAGGGTCCTTCTGCTTTCCCACCGAGAGTCTTCGGGCCCGGATCGTGGCCCAGGTCCTCGAGCGGACCGGGATCGACCTGGACCGGTCCCTCGTCCTCCACGGCAACCACACCCACTCCGGTCCGGCCCGCTACATACCGGTGCCCGATCTGCTTGGTGCCGTGGTCATGGACGTGTACCATCAGGAAGTGGCGGACCGGATCGCCGCCTCTTGTACCGAAGTGATCGTCGAGGCGCTCGAATCGACGATCCCCGCGCGCATCGGCTTCGGCTCGCTCGAGGAGCTCGATCCCGGGGAGGTCTACGCCTATGACCGGCGCTGCCACAATGGACCGGGAAGCTACAAGGAGGACCGGCTCACGGTGGGCCGCGTCGAGACTGACGATGGGAGGGCCCTGGCCGTCCTCGTCGGGATGGCCCTTCACGGGACCCTCTTCCACTCCACCTACCTGACAGGCGACGTGCCGGACGGGATCGAGCGGTGGGTCGAGGCGGCCTACGACCACCCGGTCACGGCCATTTACCTCCAGGGCGCGGCGGGCGACGTCAACCCCCACACCGGGAGTCCCTTCGGCCACGGCAAGCTGCAGATGATCGACTGGATCGGGTACACGGTGAGCCGACAGGTCGCACAGGTCGAGAAGTCCATCGAGACCGACCCGGCGCCGCCGATGGACGTGGTCACGCGGCGGATCCATTTCGACCGGGACGCCATCGGCTACGAGGCCGGCGAGTTCGGCCGCCGCACGCCGGGCGGGGGCTTCGCGGAGTTCGAGCTGGGCGCCTTCATGTGCGGCTCGGTGCCGAGTGCGCTCCACGGCAGCATCGTCGACTGCGACGACCCCGACACCTCCCTCGTGGACGGCCACCTCGGTTGCCTCGTGGACGTCTCCTGGGACCTCTGCCGGCCGTACGCCCCTTATTTCCAGCAGGCTACCCTGACGGTGACGCGCATCGGGGACCAGGTCTTCTACACTATGCCGGGAGAGATCACGGCCCACCTCGCCTACAGCGCCCGGGAGCGCATCGCCGAGGTGCTCGGAGCGGACATGGCGAGAGTGGCCACCATCGGCTACGCCAACAACTACCTCTTCTACCTGACCGAGGCCTGGGACTGGATGCAGGGGGGGTACGAGACCGAGATGAGCCTGTTCGGGTGGCGGTTCGGGCCCTTTCTCGTCGACGAGATTGTCGGCCTGGCGGCCCGCCTGGACTCGCCGGCCGTCGATCCCGTCGACACCGTGCCGGCCCTGCGCTACGTGCGGGACGACGCCCCCTTCGAGGCGGAGATCTCCGAGCGGCTCGGCGAGGTCGAGAGCCGGCCCGCGGCCCGGGTGACCCGGTTCGACACGGTCCGCTTCTCATGGTACGGGGGCCATCCGGCGGTGGACGATTTCCGCGTGGGGCTCCAGCGCCTCGAGGGCGGGGCCTACGTGGACGTGCCGCGCGCCAACGGTCTCCCCTACGACGACGCGGGATGGGAGATGCGCCTCACCCACCGACCCTGTCCGAGCTATGAGGCCGATTTCCGCCGGGAGAGCCGGGCCTTCTTGTACGAGCTCGAGTGGGAGACCTCCTACGACGATCCTGTGGGAACCCTTCGATTCAAGGGAGAGGGGAGGGCCGGGACCGAGGCGGGAATCGTTCGCTACGAGATCGCCTCCGATCCATTCGAGCTGGGACCTTCAATGGATGTCGGGGTGTCCGGCCTGGCTGCGGAGCTCGAAGGCGGCGAGATCGTGATCATCGCGGAGGCCGCCTATCCGGCCAATCCCCTTGGCTGGCGAATGCGCTCCCCCCTGGGTGGCGGCTCACGCCCCGCACCCTTGATCCACGGGATGGCCGATGCGATCGTAAGCGTGGAGGGGGAGGGCGATATGACATGTGCCCTGGCCTATGACCCGGCCCGCTCTGCCTTTGTGGGGCGCATGATTCCTCTCGCTCCCGGGGCTGTCCACACCCTAACGATTCCGGTCGGCGGCCTCGACGACGGGTGGGGAAACTCCAACAACACCGGCGCCGGACCGGTGACCATCACTCCCTGACGGCCGGCTCGATTCCTTCCCGCCGCCAATGTCTGAGGTGCCGGCGCAGTTTGTGCCGGGCCCGGAGTTCCATCAGGTACCTACGCCAATTGGGCCGCTTCGCCCCATCGGTCCGGGGTCGGTAGCCGCGCTTCAGCATGCGCGACGCCAGCAGGTGGTCCAGCTCCTCGATCTGTATGGGCTCAAGCGTCTGAGCGTACTGTTCCAGCGATTCGGTGGAAACGCCCTTCAACTCCTTGCCGTAGCTGGAGTTGCCGCCCCACGGGCGCCCGTACTTGACGGGCTCGAGCAATTCGTCGGACCAGGTGATCTCGAGGTGGTTGGCCACGCGTTCCATGGTCTCTCGCGTCTCGAGCACGAGATCCTCGTAGCGCACGACCTGAAAACGGCGATAGGCGGCATCGAAGAGCCGGGTCAGCTCATCACTCAGAGCCCACCGGCGGGTGAAGTGACGAATTTGCCGGATGGAGTGACGATTCCAGCGCTGTGCCTGCGAGGCCATGACCGCCCGCGGGTCGCGCACCACACAGACGATGCGCGTCGCGGGCCCGAACGCGTTCAGCAACACCGGCGTGCTGCGCAGGTGCTTGGGTGTCTTCTCGATCCAAAGATGTGCCGTAGGCGGCGGCGGAAAGACGAAGGCCAGCGCCTCGATAAATGCTTGGATCGCCGAATCGAGGTCGGTGGGTCCCTCGATCCGATCGCGCAACGCCCGTTCCATCCTGTCGCGCTCGGCCGTGCCGCGCGGCACGAGAGCATCGTACTTGGTCTGCTCAAAGAACGCGGCCACAGGATCGGGAGCTCCGCACCAGTTCGTGCCAAAGGACTCCTTTGGTGCGGCCATGACCTCGGGATGGCCGTCAAGAAGAGCCATCAGGAGTGACGTGCCCGACCTGTCCACGCCCACGACGAAGGCACCCCGATCCGGGACACCCGACACTTCGGTCGACGACGCAGAGTCGCTGGAGATTTCTGGATTCGACATTCCGGTTCTTGTACTGTGGGTCTAATGGTTCGCCGCCCAATCCGTCCCTTTATTGCCTTTCTTCTTAAGGATGATCCGCACGTCGACGATGGTGAAACCCGACTCGTGGGCGATGACCGGATTGAGGTCCATCTCCTGGATGATCGGGTAGGCCTCGATGACCTCCGAGACCTTCTGGAGCAGGTTGTACAGGGCCTCTTTGTCGATGGGCGGTCGCCCCCGCACCCCGTTCAGGATCGGAGAGGATTTGATCTCCCGGATCATCTTATAGGGCGCCTTTCTCGAGATCGGGAGGACCCGGAAGGAGACATCCTTGACCACCTCCACGAGAATCCCCCCCACGCCGAACATGATCACCGGGCCGAATTGAGGATCGATCTTGGTCCCGATGATCACCTCCACTCCTTCCCCCGCCATGGGTGAGATGAGGCAGCCCTTGATGTCCGCCTTGCTTTTGTACCGGGTCGCGCTCTCGATGATCTCGTCGAAGGCCTTTCTGACCATCTCCGCCCCTTTGAGGTGAAGCCTCACGCCGCCTGCGTCGCTCTTGTGGAGGATGTCGGGGGAGACGACCTTCAGCGCCACCTCGCCGTCCACCTCCCCGGCGATCCTGACCGCCTCCTCCGCGGATCCGGCGAGCCGGTCGACCGAGACCGGGACGTCGTGGAGGGCGAACAGGGCCTTGCCCTCGTGCTCGAGCAGAACGTGTCTCCCCTCCCTGAGGGCGGTCTCGATGATCTCCTTCCCTTCCGGCTTCTCGTTCTTCTCCCAGTGAAAGACAAAGCTCGCCTTTCTGTGAGGGTGGTCGTGCATGTGTCCGTAACTGCAGAGCACGGAGATGCACTTGCACGCGATGTCGAGGGAGTCGTAGACCGGGATGTCGTAGTACCTCAGCAGCTCCAGAGAGTGGGGCTGGGCGAAATTGTAGAGACTGTGCAGCACGATCGGCTTGCCGGTCTTCTGGACCAGCTTGCCCATCCGGTGGGCGGCGTCCTCCTCGATGAAGCTCAGCCTCTCGGCGAAGCGGATGCCGTAGCCCCCGAAGAGCCCGACGATGAGGAGCCCCCCGATCTGTTCGTCCCCGAGGATCGCTTCGGCGCAGTCGGCGAAGACGTTCGGGTCCGCGTCCGCCCCGCCCGCGATGTCGATCGGGTTCTTCACGGCCGCGTTGGGCGGGAGCAGCTCGGCCAGGCGGGCCTGGGTCGTCTTTCGCAGCCAGGGCATCCGGACCCCATAGTCGGTGAGAAGATCGGCGGCGATGGTGGCGTGGCCGCCCCCGTCGGCGAGGATGGCGATCCGGCTCTTGTGGATCGGAGGCAGGCTCGTCAGGGTCTCCGCCGCCGGGAAGAGCTCGTCCACGTTCTCGATGGTGATGATGCCCGCCCGCTCGAAGGCGGTCCGGGCGACCTCCGAGATCCCGGCCAGCGCCCCGGTGTGAGACCCGGCTGACCGGCTCCCCGTGGTGGAGCGGCCGCTCTTCAGAAGGATGATCGGCTTCTTCTCCGTGGTGACGTAGGCCTGCTGAAGGAACCGCCTCCCGTCCCGGAGCCCCTCTACGTACATCAGGATGGCCCGGGTGTCCGGGTCGTTGGTGAAGTACTCCAGGTACTCGTGGAACTTGATGTCCACCTCGTTCCCTACGCCCACGTAATAGGAGAACCCCTTGTTGCTCTTCAGGCCTGCCTCGGTGATCAGATGGAGGGCGATGTTGCCGCTCTGGGTGAGCAGGGCGATGTCTCCCTGGGGGACGTTCTTGATGCCCACCAGGTTCAGCCCCTTCCTGACGTTGAGCATGCCCGAGGTGTTCGGCCCGATGATCCGGATCCCACTCTCCCCGGCCGCCTCCAGGATGCTACGCTCGAGGGCTCGCCCCTGCTCTCCGAGCTCTCCGAAGCCGCCGGCGATGATCACCGCGCCGGCGATCCCCTTCTCGCCGCAGTCCTTCACGATGTCGGGGATGGTCCGGGCGGGGGTGGTGATGAGAGCCAGGTCGACCGTCTCTTCGATGTCCAGAACGCTCTTGTAGCAGGGGAGGCCGAGGATCGATTCCTCCCGGGGGTTCACGGGATAGATCCTCCCCTCGTACTTTTCGTCCGTCAGCGTACGGATCGCCTGGTACCCCCGCTTGCGGTCATCCCGCGAGGCGCCGATGACGGCCACGGATTCGGCCTTGAAGATCCTGTCGAGGGACATGCTATCTCCCTTTGTACAGGGGTTTGCGTTTTTCGCTGAATGCGCGGATCCCTTCGTGCCAGTCCTCGGTCTCCATGCAGGCCAGGATCGACTCCGCTTCGTTGCGGAGCACGGTCTCGAGGTCGAGGGACGGGGAGCTCTGGAGACTCTGCTTCGCCATCTCCATGGAGAGGGGCGCCTTCTCGGCCAGGATCTCGGCGAACCGGCGGACCTCCTCCGTGAAGCGTGCGATGGGGTGAGTTGCAAGGGCGAGCCCCAGGGCGACGGCCTCTTTGCCGTCGACGACCCGGCCGGTGTAGATGAGCTCCTTTGCCTTTGCGAGGCCGACCATGCGGGGGAGGTGCAGAGTGACCCCGCCCCCCACGAAGGTGCCGAGGCCGGTCTCCGGAAAGGCGAGGCTCGCCTCCTCGGCCATGAGAATGAAGTCACAGCTCATGGCCATCTCGGACCCCGCGCCCCGGGCCGGGCCGTTCACGGCGGCCACGGTCGGCCTGGGGAAGGCATAGAGCCTGCGGGTAGTCTCGTGGGCGAGGAGGATGTAGTCCCGCTTCTGGGCGGGGCTTCGCTCCCCGGTGCCGTGCTTCTTCAGGTCCGCGCCGGCACAGAAGGCCTGCTTCTCCACGTCTCCCCGCCTGAGGACCGACCCGGTGAGGACCAGCACCCGCACACCTTCGTCCTCGGCCGCCCGTCCCAGGGCGTCCTGGATCTCCAGGTACATCGCCTCGATGACCGCGTTCATCCGCTCCGGTCGGTGGAGTCGGATCGTCGCGATCGGTCCGGCCCGGGTGAATCGAATCGTCTCGTAATCCATCGTCGAACCTCCTGATCCACTCCCAGTGAGATGGCTGTGGTGCGACCGGTGAGCAAGCGCGTCGATACAGGGTGACGCCTCTTTCAGATCACAGAACGCGTGCCCGGGTCAAGGGTTGTCTTTATCTCCCCTATTGCATGGAGGGAAAGAAAAGGGCCACGACTGCTGTGCACCGTAACCCTCTATTGGCGCCCCATAAAATCAATAGCTAGCCAAGTCCCTACTTCGTACCCTCTTTGGAGGGTCGAGTCTGGTCGGACCGGATGTGAAGGTCCCGCTGCGGGAAGGGGATCTCGATGTCGGCCTTGTCCAGGGCTTCGAAGATGTCGAAATAGAGCTGGCTCCTGACCAGGTTGTCGCTGATTTTGCGGACATCGATCCAGACGAGGAGTTCGAAGTTGATCGAGTTGTCTCCATACTCGCTGAACCAGATATCCGGCTTTTTCCGTTTGCTGACGTTGGTATTGCGCGAGGCCGCATCGAGGAGGATTTGTTTCACCTCCTGCGGCTGGGCACTGTAAGAAACGCCCACAGAAACGTGGATTCGGACCAGGGGATCCGATAGCGTGTAGTTGATGATCGTGTTCGAGATGAGGTCGGCATTGGGAATGAGGTGTTCGATGTTGTCTCTCGTCCGGACTTTGGTCGCCCGGAGGCTCACTTCCTGGACCTGGCCCAGCGTGTCTCCCACCTGTATCCAATCGCCCTTCCGGATCCGCCGGCCGAAGATCAGCGCGAATCCTGCAATGAGGTTTGCCGCCATGCTCTGCATGCCGAGGCCGAGCCCAATTCCGATCGCTCCGGCGAAGACCATGAGGATCCTGAGATCGATTCCCACGGCCCGAAGGGCGAAGAGGAATCCGATGGCCAGCAGGAGGTACCCCAGAAAGGTGTTGATCGCGTAGCCGAGCCCCTCTTCGACGCCGATGGAAGGGTAGACCTTGTAGTCAAGCCACGCCTTGACCAGGCGGGACACGAAGGCGAAGCCCAAGAGGATGATGATCACCTTGAGCAGGGTCCATATGGAGATGGCCGCCTGTCCGATCGTCAAGAAGGGAAAAGAGATCACCCGCTGGAGGGGATCGAAGAGGCCGAGCATCCGAAGCGTAATGAGCGTTGTGGCGATGACCGTAGCATAGAGCAGAAGGGACCGCATTGCGTGATAGAGGGCGTTCACCGCTTCTTCGGTGGCATCCTTCTTCCGGTGCCAGCTTTGGAGAATCCGCTGGAGCATGTGGTAAAGAACCATGATCCCGAGGAAGACGCCTCCCACGCCCCAGGTATTCAGCCACAGGAACTTGCAGAGCTTTTGGTAGCCGAAGCACCAGAGGAGCCCTGTCAGAAAGGTGGCGAACATGACCGGGAAGAAGAGGCGTTCGAACCCCCGGCGGAAGATCTGATAACTTCGATAGGGAAAGTCCGGCAGAATCCCCAGAATGGCCCGCTTCTTCAATAAAAGAAAGAGGGAAGCGAGGGCGATTGAGAGGGAGATGGAAAACTTCAAGAGAGCAAGGACGTCTTCGGGTATCCGAAAGGCCTCGGCCCCCCGGAAGACGGCAATGCTCAAGAGGATGTAGAGGATGACGAGCCTGGAGATCCGAAAGACGGGACGGCCGTACCGTTCCGGAATCGCCAGGATGTCCCGTGTCAGGGTCTCGCGTAGCAGGTTGATGAGCAGTGCGCCCAGGGCCCAGAGCTGAAACAGTTTGCCGATCAACAGAAACCAGGCGGCCCTGTAGGCGATAAGGGCGTTCGTCAGGCCGTAGAGGCCCCAGAGAATCAGCGGGATGAGGGAGGACGTGACTACCTTCAGGGTGGAGAGGAAATAGGGATAAACCGGTTCAGGGATCTTTGCCCTCAGCGGATCGACCGTGCCCTCGAGGCGCCGGAGAACTCGCTGCTGGCCAAAGAGGCTGTAGAAAAGGGCCGTGAGGAAGGCGAGCATGATCATGGAACCGACAACACCGAGGAGTCGGCTCTGTTCGTGGACGTGTCGGACGAAATCCGGGAGTTTTAGGGGGAGCGAGAAGGCCCATTCCTTCAGCCAGTCGATCGTGCCCAAGTCGAAGCCGAAGGGCTTGCGCTCGAACTGGGATCTCGCACGCACATGGAATCGTTCCCTCATGCGGGCCGCCTCCTCGAGCATGGCCTCCCCCACGTCCTCGGCAATCTCGATGGACGGCGATTCGGGCCCGGCTGCTTCCTCCTGGGCAAGTCCGAATGTGCACAGAACGGTGAGGAGGAGAGGAGGAAGAAAAAGCAAAGGGAGTCCTTTTCGGATAAGCAGCAGCCGAAGCATTTCGTCTCCTTGGTTCTTTGACCTTCGCAATCGTTCGGTTGAATCGGAGGTAACAATCAGGAAATTAAAAATTCACAATATTTTGATAGGTGTCGGAAATCAAGAGGCTTTTTTTGGAATACGGATGAACAACCGACCGTTGCAAAATGGCCATATCAAGGCATCAACTTTAAGCCATCGATTACGACAAGGAGAACTCCCGCGTCCAAAAAGAAAAGGGCCACGAATGCTGCGCATTGTGGCCCTCGATTGGCACCCCCTGCAATCGATGACTTAATGTGGTGTCTTGTGTGATTTATTGGATGATTGGATAAACATGGTGGAGGCGGCGGGAATCGAACCCGCCGACCCCCGCGCCGTTACTGGGCGAAATGGGTGGCCGGCAAAAAACCGGCAAAAAGCACTTTCTGGTAAATCCGATTCATCTGATGATACAGACTTTCACCTGTGCAGCAATGACCGGATCATTTTTTGTGATTGGATGGCTTTCGTTCAAGTAATTGAATGAAAGCCAGTTCATCGAGATCAATCAACTCGCGTTTGACGGTCCTTTGCCAGGTCTTTGGCATCGATCGATATAACCTGCTCGCTGCTTCGAATTCATCAACCGCCTGCAAAGAACTCAGAACGGAAATGGACTGTCCTCTGTCCCGTTTGGCCTTGTCCCGATTCCTCCGCCTTCTGGCGATCAGCAGCTTGTGGATCGCAAAATTCGCCGGATGAGGAACCGTGACATCGACGTCGTTGAAAAGCACCTGAATCGTTTTCTCGGCGAGTAGGTCCATGAAGCGCAACGCCTGTGCATTGATACCGAGCTGCGGTAGTGGATAAGGCTTCCTGCGTTCCCTGCCTCGTGCCGGCACCAGAAACTCAAGGATCAACTCGGGATGCTCGAAGACGAGATATCCCTCGTCACCCTTGTAATCCAGGATGAAGCCCAGGTCTTTGATCAATCAAAATAGATCCGTCTTTGTTTTGAATTTCGCTGGAAGCGGAATGAGGAATTCGATGTCACGAGTTCGGATTGGGGGCAGAAGGCCTTTCCCTTTGAAGTAGTCCTCATACAGCAGAACGCACCAGCTCCCCACGAGGATCATATTCATGAGGATGCCTTCTCGATCCATCCGCCTCAGGACTTCGTGGCAAAGATCATATTTCTTCTTTTCCACGCAGTACGCCCTTGAGATATCGAATCTGTTTCTTCACCTTCGACAGCGATTCCCGATATTTCGCTCTAAGTTCCTTGGCCTCCTGATACCGGCGGAGATCTTTTTCGGGTACCGACTTGCCTTTGTAAACGGACTTGAACTTGCCTTTTTCGCGATACACAAGGTAGTAGTATTCATGACCCTTGATGGTCCTTTTTACCAGGCTACCCTTGGGCAACTTTGCCAGTTCCCTCTCGTAATGCTCCTTCATCCGGATGGAGTTCTCAAGCTCTTCTCTAAGAACGGCTTTGATGACCATTTTCGCGGCTCGCTCCGTTACTATACAATACGAAGAGTAATATATCTTGTATAGTAACGAGATGTCAATGGAGTTACTATACAAATAATGACATTCTTAAGTTTGTATGGTAACAGCGACCAGGAAGGTGAAAGTCCGCTAATAAGGCGGTTTTGGAGGGCTCGAATTTTTTAACTAGCTTAAATCATTGATAGATTATGGTGGAGGCGGCGAGAATCGAACCCGCCGACCCCCACGCCGTTACTGGGCGAAATGGGTTGCCGGCAAAAAACCGGCAAAAAGCACTTTCGGGCCGATTTTATTCATCTGATGATTTTTGAACTCTAAATTTCTATCTTTAACCTGAAAAAACCCATTTCGGACGATTTTCATTTCATTAACTTCCCTCTTAAAGATAAGCGGCACGAATTCCTTTAGGGTTTCATCGCCTTCTAGCTCTGCTGAAAAAGCCCCCACAAAGTGACTCCATAAAAATCCTTTTTCTTATTTTTGAGAGGTCCTAATTCGGTATAGAAAATACGCGGGTATCATTCTCGGACGAGAATCTCTAGGAGAGGTCTGCAAGCAACCCAGGTCGAAGCGATAAGTTCTAAAATCTAGGCCGATTATTGGACCTTAGATATCAAGTCCTTTGCCCGAAGGCCGCTTTAGGCCGATCACTTTCTTAATGCTATCTTTCCATTTGATTAATGGATCTGAGCGATACTGCTGATAGAGTGTGAATATTGCCGCTTCTTTCTGCACGGCAATTAGCTCTCCTGCCAAACGTGTGGCCTCATTGTCGTTTGGACAGTTCAGTTTGACAATCTGTCGAAGCTGATTCGCTTTGCCCAGCCATATCGAATCAGTTACGTACGGTCGGACGGCATCGATTACAGCATATACATTATCATCGAGCATCGGCTCGCAGGATACGCTCGTACTGAATCCGCGTCTGTATGCGTGCCTGAGTGCTTTCATCCGCTCATGGAAGGATGGCGAGTTCGGTTCCCAAAATTGGAGAACCGCGTTGTCCGCAGAACCGATGGTAAAGCGGAATGTCATTCGTGATTTGAAAAGAACAAGTTCTTTACAGAGAATTTTTGTGCACACGAAGCTGGGTTTCATGACAATCAGCACTTCATTGCCGACCTGCAATATTTTTTTCAGAACACGGACACAATTATCGAGGTTATGCTCGGTAATGTCGTGGGAACTGGGGAACATGATGCGACCCTTGCGCTTCATATATCCTTTCTTTAAATCGCGTTGCCGCAATTTCGGCTTCTTCCATGTCCTTGCTGATTTTCGATGAAAACGGATCGCGTATGCCTTGGCGTAGCAGTATTTACAGTCGTGCTCGCACCCGTCCTGGATATTGACGTTGCTATCCGCCCATTCTTCCGTACCGTGTGGGGGCTTTGTCATTTCTGTTTTATCTCTCTGGCACTATAGGAGTTTTCGCTGTCCATCAGGCTCGATTCTGCACACCTTATTCCAGAATTCAATACCCTTCGGTTTTCTGCTTGCGAACACAAGATCATAATAATGACGTATAGGCTTCTCAGTGGAATACTCATATCCGCAGGCGCGAAGTCGATCACGAAAGGCTAAACGGAATGCTGATCGAAGACTTCTGCTGTCACCACTTTGCGCCATTTGTCGTACTTCTTCGCTCTCAAAAAACACTGGTGCTCCGAGAAAGGCAGAATACTTTTCTCGTGCTTCTCCGTATTCTCGCTTGAGGACTGCATTTACGAGATTTCTCCCCGCGTCCATTCCGACTGCTACGGTTATGATAAGGTCCACGTTCTCCAACGTACAAATAATCCTTTCGATGGTCTGGAATGGAACACCGCAATCAGTGGGATCAATGAAAACGAGATTAAGGTGCCCTGTCGGCAACGTGCTTAGTAATCCAACTATGCCGTCTGAGTCATTGTAATCGCCGATCTCCCCACGCGCTTTGCTGCTATGCTCCAAAATGTTGATTCTCCTGTTTAATACTTCCAATGTCTCTGGATCGTTATCGATGAAAAGCGCGGAATCGACAAAGGGGAATTTGGAATGGTTCAAGATGGCCAGCGCAGTGCCATCCACTTCTTCCCCTGTCTCCTTAAAGATACATCTGCCGGGACCGGCGCAGATCTCGATATAGTTGATGCCTCTCCACCTTTTTTTCATTCCATGGGTCAAGATACCGAAATACTGATAGAGATGGAAAATTTTATCAAATGCCCACTCTCCCACACATCTAACCGGCAATCCATCTATGACGGATTTTGCCCGCTTGCAAGTATGCCCATCCATCCATTCCTTACGCTCTTTCCTAGTGCACTTGATACAAGCGGGATTCCTTTTACCCCTAAGATCTATAGAACGTTTAGCCATTGTCCCGCCTCCCGCCTGATGATGTACTGATTCGGTTGGTATCTTAAAGTCATCTTCGATACTTAATCAGAGTACTTTCTCCTGGGCATGAAGACAACTCCAGGGAAAACAAGTCATCCACTATGCGCTTGTCAACATGCTCATTTTTCCTGCTTGCCGGAATGCTAAAATACGTCGAACACTAGACTGTGAACTGATTTCTGCCAATAAAGAGCTTTACGGTGAAGTGAGAAGGGGCAAGATTGAAGCAGGAGAAAGAAGATTTTTTAGAAAAAATCCGTACTCAATTAACGATCATGGAACTCAGAGGCCCCATCCGAAGCCTATAAAATTTCTACTCTAGAATCTCACATACGGTCACACATAGACAACGCAAATGAATTTAAGAATTTGTGCAATCCCTTGAAATCAATGGACACCCAGGACGATTCGCCTCGCCGACCTACGGATTAGAAGGCAAGGCCTTTGAGTTTCCTAACCTCCTCAAATTACAACAACTTACTGAAATAATTGACTTTCTGAATGGCAGATCCTACCGCGTCACGAAACGGTTGTCGGCTGTAGTTGCTTGATTTGACAGGCGATTTTCTGAGGTACGGAGTCCTTACTCTAACAGAATCAGTCGTTGTTGAGCCAGTTCTGGCCTGTTTGGGCCATGGATTTTGGGGGTTGCAGAGCTTGGAGTGTTATGGTATGGACTAGATCATGAGCAATAGTCCTTACACTATCACTTTACGAGATGAGCCATGCCCCAGTCCCTCGACGTGCTGCTGAACCTGTTCACACAGAAGACGGTGGTCGACCTGCCGACCATCCGGGAAGCCCTGGGCGGCGTATCGACGATGACAGCCTTCCGCCACCTGCGGCGAGTCCCATATCGGCGCAGCTACAACCACAACGGCGGCTACTACTGCCTGTACGAGCCCTCGCGCTGCGACCGGTTGGGGCTGTGGAGCGTCGGTGACGTCCACTTCTCCAAAGACGGCAGCCTCAAGGCCACGGTCCGCCGGCTGGTGCACGAGGCGGCGGCTGGAGCCACCCAACGGGAGCTGGCCGACTGGCTGCGGGTGCGTGTGCACAACACGCTGCTGAGCCTGGTACGAACAGGGGAGGTCAGCCGGGAGCAGGTGGAGGCGGTCTACGTGTACCTGCACACCGAGGCAGCGATTCGCGAGGAGCAGATGGTCCGGCGCCGGGAGCAGGTGGGCACGCGCCGACCGGACGCCGACGTCGCAGGCGATACGAGCCTGGACGACGCTGTCGTGATCCAGGTGTTGCTGACGCTGATCCGTCACCCCGGGTCGGGTCCGGCACAGCTCGTCCGTAGACTTCGCGGGCACGCTCCTCCCATCACCTCAGAGCAGGTCCACGCCGTGTTCACCCGATACGACCTCGGGGAAAAAGGGGGGCCCTGGAGGCGCTGAAGTGGCTGCGCCTCCATGCCGATCGCGCGGGATGGTCAGCCGAGCAGGTCACGCGGGCAGCAACCCGTCCGGGCAGCGCTTTGCCGCGCATCGACTTTGGGGCCGAACCCGAACTCTGCCCCGCCTGCGACCAAGATCTGAGCGTCTACAAGAGCCGAACGCGGATCGTGGTCACGCTGGCCCAGGGGCCATTCGAGGCCCGGGAGCTGCTCAAACGATGCCATGGCGGTACAGGCTGCCCCGTGGTCCGCTCCGAGAAGCTGCGCCGCCGAGTCCCGCCTCGGCAGCGTTATGGCTACGACCTCATCGTCTACGTCGGTCTGGCCCGTTACCTCGGCGGCCGACAGCGTAAGGAGATTCGCACCGAGCTGCGCGACCTCCACGGCATCGACCTGTCGGACGGGACGATCTCCAACCTCTGCGATCGCTTCCTCTTGCAGCTGGAGCGTCTGCACCTTCACCGCGCGCCGACGCTGCGTGCGGCCATGGAAGAAGACGGCTACCCCCTTCATCTCGACGCCACGTGCGAACATGGGCGCGGCGGCCTCTTCGTCGCCCTGGACGGCTGGCGTGGATGGGTCCTGGGCGCCGCGCGCATCCCTACCGAGCATCAGGACCATCTCCAGCCCCTCATCGATCAGGTCGTCGCGCTGTTCGGCGATCCCGTGGCGGTCGTGCGGGACCTGGGGGAGGCGATCGGCGCCGCGGTGGAGCCCCTGCGGCAGCGTGGTATCCCCGACCTGGCCTGCCACTACCACTTCCTCGCGGCGGTCGGCAAGAAGCTGCTCGAGCAGCCATACTCCCTGCTACGCGACGCCCTGCGGAGTACCGGCGTAAGCTGCGAGCTGCACGCGATGCTTCGCGAGCTGCGCCGCCATCGGCCAGACAACGCCGGGCGGAGTACTTTCGGAGCCGGGCCCATACGTGAGGATCTCCTTGCGCTGGTGCTCTGGTTGCTGGAGGGCGATGGCCACAAGGACGCACCGTTTCCCTTCAGCCTGCCTCATCTGCACCTGGCCCGCCGTTGTGAGCGTGCCGTCGAGCAGGCGGCCCTGTGGGTGCCCGCGCCGCGTACCGCACCCGAGCGACGCGCGTTGCAGCACCTGCGCTCCTTGCTGGCGCGCCTTCCCAAGCAGCAAGGGTTCGCCGTGGCGACCGACCGGCTCGACGAGGGCTGGCAGGCCTTCTGCGAGCTGCGCGACATCCTGCGGCTGACCAACGCCGAGCTGCCCCGCGCAGACCTGCGCGCAGAGCAGCTGCATCTGCCGGTGCTGGAGCTGCTTCGGCTGGCCGAAATGGAGCGGGACCTCCTGGACTACAGGCAGGAACTCGACAACCGCGTCGCCGCCGCGGACACGTCATCCGTCCACGCCGTCGTGCTGCGCTACCTCCAGCGACACGGCGAGCGCCTGTTCGGTCACCCCGCACGTCGGGACGAGGAGGGTCGCGTCCTGGCCGTGGTCGCGCGCACGAACAACGCCCTCGAACAACTCTTCGGCGGTCACAAGCAGGACCTGCGGCGACGGCTGGGGCGAGCACACCTGGCTCGCGACCTCCAGCAGCAGCCAGCCCAGGTCGCCCTGGTCACCAACTTCCGGTATCCCGACTACGTCCGTGTGCTCTGCGGCTCGCTCGGCGGTCTCCCGGACGCATTCGCCGAACTCGACGGCGTTGCCGTCGCGGGAGCCACGCCGCTCGTCCGCGACCACCGGGACCACCGGCTGCACCGGCGGATCAAGTGGCTAATCGAGGGCCCCACCACGGCGAAGGACCACGCCACTACCGAGATGCAGTCTGCCCCCTCCTCGCCAACGCCTTCGGACGTCCCGCACTCCCTCCCCGATATCGAGGGGCTCACGGAAGAGCAGCTCCGCGATCGCTGTGCCACGGTCTTCGCGCCCCCACGGGATTCGCGGCTGCCTCCGTCAGGTGCGGTCCTGACCCGCATCTGGGAGGGAACCGAACACCAGGTACAGATCCTCGACCGCGGCTTCGAGTACCAGGGGCGAACCTATGCCAGCCTCACCGCCATCGCCCGCACCATCTCCGGTGGACACTGCACCAGCGGCGTGAACTTCTTCCACCTCGAGCGCTTCCGAGAGGGCGGCGAGCTGAAGGCGGCCCCCCGGCCCGCGGAGCCCACTTATCCCCTGGGTTCGTTCTCTCGGCGGTTCCGAGAGGATCTCGTCCAGGCCGGCTACGGGGAGACCACCATTCTCGGCTACTTCGGCCACGTGCAACGCTTCGCCAACCATCACATGCGCTCGCCCGAGGACATGGGCCAAGTCGAGGTCCTCCAGCACCTCATCCACCTGGTCGAGGACCGCAACGTTAGCCTTGGCAATTACCGCGCCGCACGCAACGCCCTGCGCGCTCTCTACAGGGTCTCGCTGCAGCGCCCCGAGGAGGTCGAGCGTCTCCCGGCTCGGCCGGAGACCGTACGCCAGTTCGCCGCCGCAGCCTCAGCGCCTTGTTCTCCCGTCGCCGGACCGGCTCCCAAGCTGGTGCCCCACCTCCACAGCGAGGTCGTGGCGGCATCAGCAACCGTTTCGTGACGCGGTAGGGCAGATCCTTTCCGATTTTTTCTCATTTTAGCACGTTTTGGAAAGTTTTTCTCACACGGATTCTCACACAGCATTTTGGATTCTGACGATTTTTTCGGACGATCTCCATCTCATCTTCTCTCCTTAATAAAGCGGCATGAGCGACTTATGATTTTCATCGCTATATACCTCAATTCGAACCAAATGCAGCCAAGAAAAATCTTTTAATAGTACTTGACAACCGGATGAAGAAGTCTTAAAGTTGGTTCGAATCGAATCACAATGAAAGAAATTATCTCCAAATGCTGAACAAAACGGCCATATATGCTCTTAGAGCCATGGGATATCTTGCCGTCCACCTAGACGACAGCCCGATTTTGTCTCAAACCATTGCCAAAGAGATGGATATCCCGAGGAATTTTCTCTCCAAGATCATGCACCGACTTGTCCAGGCAGGACTGGTGAACTCGGTTCGGGGAACCGGAGGGGGGTTCGTTCTTGTCAAGGATCCCGAGAAGATCAGTATGAGAGATGTCGCAAGCCAGTTTATGAAGATTGACGATTTCAAAAACTGCTTTCTCGAATTTAAGGAATGCGATGGATCCTGTGTTAATCATGATCGATGGAAGCCTATTGCTGATAAGATCGAAAATTTGTTGGATGTAACTACGATCAACGAGATTTTCTAATTTTTTCAATAATTCTTGACAAGAGGATGAAGTAATCAATTATAGACAGTGGAGGTGTTCCATGCAGAGTCCTAGGGTAAGAGCGGTCTTATTGTTTCTTCTGGTTCTGACTTTCGGTGTGCTCCTGTTCGGAGGGCAGATGATCAACAAGGAGAAGCCCCCGATCCCAGAATCCGTGCGGACCAATTCAGGCCAGACCATTTTCAATCTCTCGGATATCAAAGATGGCCAGAATCTCTATTTCAGCCGGGGCGGCCAGCACATCGGCACGATATGGGGCCACGGATCCTATCTGGCTCCCGACTGGTCAGCTGACTTCCTCCACCGGATGGGGCTCTTTCTTGCGGCACGGTTTCATGGGCTGGATAAAATGTCTGCGAGCCGGTTCACGCCGCCGAGCCGTTCAAGATGCTTTTGGTGATGACACGGGGGTGATAAATGGCTGAGCGTGCTTGGAGAGGGCTCCACGGGATGAGAACAGCTCGATTACGAAGGAAAAAGGAGCGGCTATGAAAAGAGAGGTAGGGAGAGTGCGCCCTCGAGTCGTGATCGTGGGTGCGGGGTTTGGCGGATTGGCTGCGGCCCGCACTTTGGCTGACTCTCCTGTGGACGTGGTCCTCATCGATCGCAATAACTATCACACGTTCCTCCCCCTTCTTTATCAGGTGGCCGCGGCCGAGATAGAACCCGAGGAGATCGCCTATCCGGTTCGAAACATTGTGAGTAAGTCGTCCAACGTACGTTTCACCATGAAGGAAGTGATGGGAGTCGACCTCGAAGAGAAGGTCGTGAAGACGAACGGCCGGCCGATTC
The DNA here is from genome assembly GCA_964522545.1 of uncultured Thermodesulfobacteriota bacterium. Lineage (GTDB taxonomy): Bacteria > Desulfobacterota > DSWW01 > CAZFWM01 > CAZFWM01 > CAZFWM01. The sequence goes on along the minus strand of CAZFWM010000038.1, from coordinate 15,855 downwards.
CTTATGACTATCTGGTATTGGCTACAGGAACATCGACAAATTTTTTCGGAATCCAAGGGGCGCAGGAACATTCTTTCCCATTGAAGACGCTGGAGGAGGGTGTGGTCTTGCGCAACCACATTCTCTGCTGTTTCGAGCATGCGTCCGATGAGTTGGATAAGCAGAGGCGAATAGAATTTTTAACATTTGTCATCGTAGGTGGAGGATCGACAGGAATTGAGTTCGCGGGATCTCTCAGCGAACTCATTCGCGGACCTCTCCGCAGAGACTATCCTGGCCTGGATGCTTCAGAGATTCGTATAGTCCTCCTCGAGGCAACCAATAGACTCCTGACCGGACAACCTGAAAAATTGAGCAAATATACTTTGGAACGTCTACGCAAAATGGGCGTCCAGGTGAGGCTGGAGTCCACTGTGGACCTAGTTACGCCAGAAGTCGTTCGCCTCCAGAATGGAGACCGAATTCCTACAAAGACGGTTGTGTGGACGGCAGGTGTTTCAGGAGAGGAGTTTTTACAATGGAGCGGATTGCCGGTGTTATCTCGACGTCAAGTGAAGGTGTCCCCCACCTTGCAGCTATCCGAAAATCCTGAAGTGTACGCCATAGGGGATCTCGCATTTATCGAAGATGAAACCCGGATGCTCCCGATGATCGCTCCCGTGGCCATTCAGGAGGGAGTAGCGGCAGGAAGAAATATCTCCCGCCAGGTCGCCGGCTTGTCGCCTCTGCCGTTTCGCTATCGGGACCGTGGCACGATGGCCACCATTGGCCGAGGTAGTGCTGTGGCCAACCTGGGTGGAAGATCCTTTACCGGCTTTTTCGCCTGGATGCTCTGGCTGGTCGTGCATCTGATAAACCTGATCGGCTTCCGCAACCGTCTCCTGGTGCTCATAAATTGGGCGTGGGACTACTTTCTTTTTGAGCGAGCGGTTCGCCTGATCCTACCGTTGAAGGCAAGTTCGTCTTCTGGAGAATCCTTTTGCGGGCAGGAGTCCGAGAACCCATAAAAGGAGAATGATAAAGATCCGTTAATATCGTTTCGTCAATTTTAAAACGCTCAACCGGACAGTAGTGATGGGGGATTGACAAATTTATCAAATTAGGTAATCTAGTACTTGATTTCATGAATAATGATTTCAATTGTTCATCTGAACAGTCTCATAGAAAGGAATTCCCATGGCGATCATAACAATCTCAAGAGGCTCATACAGCTTTAAGTGGCGTTTGATCTTGCTCCGAGCGAATCATGGATTCAAATTTTTTTAAAAATGGTATTGAGGTGACATCTCCGGCTGGCTCGTGCGGACTCTTATACCGGCGGTTTTTGCTTTCTGCAATTACGGTGACCTTGACCGCAGGGGCCACATGGGGGGCATGGCTGCTCTGGAAGATCGCCGATTCGGGCTCGTTCACAGCACTTTCCGTACACGAGGTCAACGCACACGGGCATGCACAGATCTATGGCTGGGTAGGGCTTTTCATGATGGGATTCGCTTACAAGATCCTCCCTTGGTTGTGTCGGGCTCCTTTATGGAAACCGGTGCTTGCGAGACTATCGTTCTACTTCATGCTCTTTGGTGTCCTGCTCCGAGTGTTGGCAGAAGCTTTCTGGCGGCTGCCCGGGGCTGTTTTTATAGGGCTCACAGGAACAGCGGCAGAGCTAACCGCGGTGAGCTTGTTTGCCTCCGTGGTTTCGAAAATGCTCCGCTCAAGCGAAAATCCGGACAGGGTAGCCGGCCTTTATATCCAAACATCGATCCTGTGGTATTTTGTTTCCGTAGCCTTTTCCGGTGCTCACTTCTTCCTGACCATGACCGCACCCGACCGTGACACCATGCTGCATCAGATTGCAGCATGGCAGGTGCCCTTGAGAGACATCCAGATACATGGATTTGCAATGTTGATGATTCTCGGTCTGAGCCAAATACTCCTTCCTCGCTGGTATGGTTTCGCAAGGTCCCCTTTCCAGAGAGGACGTGTAGCCTGTATCCTCCTGAACCTTGCTATTGTCGGGGAGGTCGTGCTCTTTGTAATTTTTCGTCTTACGAAACTGCGACCGGCAGCCATTGGGCTTGAGGTTATGGCGCTCATGTTGTTCGGGACCGTTTTCTGGTTGATCCATCCCTGGATGCTTTGGCAAACCGATAAAGTTGCCGATAAGACGCTGAAATTTTTTCAGATCGCTTTTCTATGGCTTCTGGTGTCCCTTACCATGGTTATTCTAATGCCTTTTTACAACCTAGGAATCGGTGTCTCTTTCTCGCACGCTTATTTTGGCGCCATACGCCATGCGATCACAGTGGGTTTCATCACCATGACGGTTCTCGGATTTGGCTTGAAGGTTATCCCTGTTTTTAAATGTGCGCATCCTGTGGGCAAGGGACTGCTTACTATTCTTTTTGTCCTTGTGAACCTGGGGTGCATAATGCGAGTACTCTTTCAGATCTTGACGGATACAGTTCCGTGGGCGTTCAAGATCGTAGGCGGAAGCAGTCTTTTTGAGGTCTTCGGCATATTACTCTGGTCCAGTTGTATTATACGCTTAGGACGAGAAAATCCGGATCAAACAGCTTTTGCAGGAGCACTGGGAAGATGAAAGAGAGCATACAAATCATATTCTTACCATACGGGAGGAAGATAAAGGTCTCCAAGGGGGCCAACCTTCTCAAGGCGGCCAACTTGTCAGGGATTTACTTGAACAGTGTGTGCGGTGGCGCCGGAGCCTGTGGAAAGTGTGAGGTTTTGATACGGGAAGGAAAGGATAGTGTGCGCTCGTCGCTTCAAAAAGAAGAAAGTTTGGACGGTGCAAGCCGTTTATTGGCATGTCAGAGTGAGGTTTCAGGGGACATCGTCGTAGAGGTTCCCAGGAGTTCGGTGACTCCTGAAGATACTGAGGAGAAGATTCTTGTTGATTCCCTGGACTTTAGCTCCCCCGAGGAATGCCCTTGTCAAGCAGGCCCGGATGGCGTAGCGGAAGTTGGCCCATCACTGACACAAAAGATCAATCTGAGGATGTCTCCGCCCACATTAGAGGATACAACCGCCGATCTCGAAAGATTTCTGAGCGTCCTAAGGAATGAGATTCATCAGCAAGATGTGTATATAGGGCTAAACGGGATACGATTACTTGCCGCAGTTCTCCGGCAGGGGGCCTGGAACGTCACTGCAACATTGGCTCAGCCCGGCAAGGTTCTAGCCCGCTTTTCTCACAGATAAAGTCGAGGGAGGCCCCAGGTCGCTATCTGAGGCCCCCGGTCCGTCAATTTATCCAACTCACCACATAATAGCACGGCTATCGCCTTCTCTGATGCCTCAGCAGGAGCTCTTGGGGTACTTTGAGCGCCCTCGGGGTCGTTGCCGGCCGCACCTGTCCATCTCTCCGGCGATGGAGTTGTCAATGAGTGCCTTTTCTTCCCGTTGCCAAGCCTTACGTCGAAAAGGATCGCAGTCGGCCAAAGATATTTTGAAATGTGGCGGTATAGGGATAGGCGCTGCTCATCTGAACATATACGCGGCGCACTGTCACGCTCACCACCGCACCGATCTTGAGTAGCTTGTTACGTATCGTCCAAACCTGAGCCCGGGCAAACTCAGTTCCCTGCAACCCGATACGCCTTAACTCGGACAGAAGGACGTAGGCCACCGACGAGAACCACAGCCGCAGCTGGTTTGCCCGCTTTATCGCCGTGCTCGTTCGATCCGAAAACAAGCCGAGCTGTTGCTCTTTTATCCGGTTTTCCATGTCTCCCCGGGCGCAGTAAAGATCTTCGTACAATTGGACACTGCCATACTCGGCCTTGCTCAATGAGGTGACGACGAAACGTGGATTGGCGCCCTTTGCCAGATATTCCGCTTTCCCCACCACACGACGGCTACGGCTCCAGCTCTTGAGCGTTTGGTACCGGAATGACTTGTAGCATCGTGCCGATCGCCCTTTGGCCAGATATTTACGCCTCATGCGCTCCAGTTTCTTGGCAATCTTTTTGATGAGCCTGTTGTTCTTGGCTAGGCCGAAGACATAGTGAACGTCATGGGTCTCACACCAATTCATGATTTCCTCTCGGGCGAAGCCGCTATCTCCCCGGACGATGATCTTTACCTCAGGCCACCGCTCTCGTATCTGCCCAACGATCCGTTCGAGCTCTTCCACTGTTCCGGCAGAGGCGTCAATGTTCGACGGCCGCAGCCGGGCGCACAACAAAGCCTCTCCACAAAAGATGTAGAGCGGCAGGTAGCAATAATGCCCATAATAGCCGTGGAAAAAGCGTTCCTCTTGATTCCCATGGAGCGGATCGTCCGTGGCGTCGATGTCGAGCACTATCGTCTCGGGCGGCTTCTCGTAGGCGTCCAAAAAGACTTCGACGAAAAAGCGATCGACTTTGTCCTCTTCGTAGACGACCTTTTTGTATCGGCTCGCTTCGCTTGCATCCGAAGGCGTCAACTCAAGGCGGTTCAAGGTGCTCTTCCCACAAAGAGCATTGCCCCGATCTCTTGCCCTTCGACGTCTCTTCCCCGTTGGATCGAGCTTGCCCACCAGTGTAGCCAGCAGAGGATCGCGCCGAAGTTCGTCATGGTCGTTGAGGTCTTCATAGCCAAGGGCAATGCCATAGGTTCGTTGCCCTACCATCTCAAGGACCGAGTGCTCAATGAGTTCGGGATCCCGATAATCGACGAAACACTGGGCGAATCGTTTGATGATGCTTCGAGAGGCCTCAACTTCTCTCAGTAGAAGGCCTCCTGCGTCGCTGGTGACGTCTCCACCGTTAAATTCGCCTACCACGGTTCGCCTTCCGAGCCCTTGGAATTCGAGTTGCTCTGGTGTACACTCTGTTTTCACCGCGTGATCCTCCTCGTCTTACGAAGTTATTGGGATAATAACGTAAACGAAGTATATCACGCGGTGTTCTTATTTTTCAGTGAGAAATGCGGGCTAGAAGTTCTTCAGGTTGAGCCGGGGGATACACACGAAAATAATTATGGGCTTGCAGTGGACATAGGGACCACGACTGTGGTCTTGGAGTTGGTAGACCTGAATACATGGGCCAGCCTGGGAACGCAGGCGAGCCACAACATACAGATTGGATATGGAGAGGATGTAATCTCCAGGATTGCGTTTGCCTGCACCCGCGATGGCCAGCAGCCATTGCAGGAGAGTGTGGTCGAGACGGTCAACCGCCTGATTCATGCCTTGTGCTCAAAGGTGGGAGTTGATGAAGGCAATATTACCGCGATCGTCTGTGCAGGGAACACCACCATGACGCAGCTGTTCCTTGGACTTCCACCCTGCAACATTCGCCTGGAGCCTTACATTCCGGTGGCAAATCATTATCCTCCGGTGTTGGCCAGGGATGTTGGGATTGTCGTGAATCCCAATAGTGTCATTTTCTGCATGCCAGGAGTGAGCAGTTATGTGGGAGGAGATGTTACGGCAGGTGTCCTCTATACGGACCTGGCGGAATCTGACGATCTGGCACTTCTTTTGGACCTCGGTACGAACGGGGAGATGGTTCTCGGAAACCGGGAGTGGCTGACTTGCTGCAGTGCTTCGGTAGGGCCTGCTTTCGAGGGAGGCGGTATCCGCTGGGGCATGCGGGCAACAACGGGTGCAATCGAGAAAGTGAGGATGGACGGCCCGAAAAACGACATCAGCTATGAAACCATCGGCGGGAAGAGGCCGAGAGGGGTTTGCGGGTCAGGTCTGATCGATATCCTCGGTACGTTTTTCCTGAACGGTTTGATAGACCAGCGAGGAAGATTTGCTCCGGAGACGGCTGGAAGTCGATGGAGGAAGAAAGATGGTAGTAGTGAGTTTGTGATCGCTTTCAGGGACGAAACAGATGTGGATGAAGACATCACCATTTCCCAAGAAGATATCTTCAACGTAATCCGGTCGAAGGGAGCCGTCTACGCCGCTATAAAAACCTTACTCCACACCACCGGCCCGCAAATTGATCAAATTCAGCGAATTTTTGTGGCCGGTGGATTCGGCACCTATTTGAGTATCGAAAAAGCCATACTCATTGGGCTCCTTCCGGATCTGCCTCCGGACCGTTTTCGTTTTGTGGGAAATTCTTCTCTCAAGGGGGCCCGCAGGGCCCTGTTATGCAGGAATTACCTGAACAAGAGCCGCGCAATAAGTAATTCCATGATGAATCTGGAGTTGAGTGTGTATCCCGGCTATATGGACGAATACGTGGCCGCCATGTTTTTGCCACACACGAACCTATTGGAATTTCCGAGCGTTGAGAGGCGATTGAAGGAAGGTCAGGTGTATGAGGCTTTCTCGGATACTCCAGATCACTCACTCGAATAGGGCACTCTTCTTACATTACAATCCTGATTCCTGTTGGCTCGGATTCAAATAAGGCCTGTGGCCAGGCCCCCCGCGATGGCGAAGAGCATGACGGCGACCAGAATCTGTACGATGCGTATCGTGATCTTCTTGAGCAGGCGATTCCCGATGAAGGCCCCTATGAAAGCGGATAGAACGGCGGCCAGGATGAGAGGGAGGCTTCCGCCTTCGACGATCCGGGAAAGTTTAGAGCCATAGCCCAGGATACGGGAAACATCCACCACGCAGGCGACCACCACGCCGGTCGCGATAAAGCTCTCCTTGGTGAGCCCGCACTTTATGAGAAATGCGCTGCGCAGGGCGCCCTGGTGGCCTGAAAGCCCTCCGAAAAAACCGCTCATCGCCCCGCCCAGGGGAAGGTACCTGCGGCTGAAGGCCATCCGGTCCAGGGCGGGTATGATCTCGAACAGGGCGAAAACGATCATGAGCAGGGAGATGACGAATTTAACCGGCGTGACGGCGAGCTCCCTGCCCGAAAGCTGATATCGGAAGATCGGATCCAGGTCGGAGAACCAGAGAAGGACCCACGCCCCGAGGAAGGCGGTGAGAAACGCGGGCAGACCGAAGCGTATCACGGCCTCGCGATCCGCGTGTTTTCCGAGAAGAATGAGCTTGAAGAGGTTGTTGCTCAGGTGGACCACGGCGGTGGAGGCAACGGCGACCTCCAGGGGAAAGAAGAGAGCGAATACCGGGAGAAGGATCGTCCCCAGCCCGAAGCCGGAGAAGAGGGTCAGCCCGGAAGCGAACAGGGCGGTGAGAGAAACCGCGACATACTCGATCATCTAGATTTTCTCCATTTCGCTATTGCCATTGCCAGAGGACCATGACGGATGAAAAAAAAGCGGTGACCGTCACCAGGCCTGTGTGGGCCGCGACGGTCGAGTCGGACGCCGCCTCTTCGGACCATAGCCAGGCGCGCCAGAACAGGGCCGCCGTGACGGCCAGCATGAACCATCCGAGCAGGGAGAGGCTGAGCAACGGCGAAGGGGCCGGCAGCGCCTGGCTCGAGATCCGGCGAAAGGTCTCGTGGCCGGCAGGGTCGAGGAGCGCTCGAGGAAGAAACCCGATCCACGAAGAGATCTTGGCGGCGGCCTTCGCAAGATGGGCCGCGGCCACGATCGGAGCGGCGCCCAGGGTCGCCGCGATCAGGAGCCTCTTCCAGCTCGAGCGGAACCCGAGCAGGTAGGCCAGCCCGGCCGAAAGGGACCACAGGGCCGCCGGGAACAGTACGAGAAACCAGAGCGCTTCGAACCAGTCGAAGCCGATCGACGGAAAATGTGCGTGTAGCGCATTCGGGACCGTATGAAAGAGAGCATCCAGCCATTTCACTTCTCCGGCCACCTCGTGCGCCACGAACCCGGTGGCCAGCAGAACGAACAGGGCCTCGAAGGGCTCGAGAAGCCGGTGCCGCCGCGAAGAAGACGTCGCCCGTGCCATTCCGAAACCGATGTTCTGGTAGGGACATACCTTTGCGCACTGAAAACAGAGCACGCACCCGTCGGATTGCCTGCGCCCGAAAGGCCGCAGACGTGACGGGCAGCTTCGCCTGTCCAGCTTGTAGCGGTTCTTCTCGTCCACGCAGTCCTTGCTGCTGCACTGATCGCAGACGCCGGGATCCAGAATGTCTATCTGGAGGGGCGTGAATCGCCCGTAAACGGAGAGCAGGGCGCCCGCCGGGCAGAAGGCCTTGCAAAAGGATCGCGGCTCTCGAAACACGAGCCCGGTCACGAGGGCGATCCCGAAGAGCGCCATCAGCATTAGGCTCGTGTAATGGGGCACCCTGTGAATGGAAAACCCGGCCACGAGGATCTGGAGAACCAGGTAGATCGCAACGATCAACCAACCGGCCTTGAGCCACCTGCCCAGCTTCGCCCGGGGCCAGCCGATTCGCCGCGCCGCGGTCTCCGCCAGCCGGTTCACGAGCTCCATGGGACAGACCGTGCACCAGAGCCTGCCTCCCAGGAGCGCAATGGCGATCATCCCGGGCCACCAGAGCCCCCAGACGAACAGGGTTGTGAGATTGGTCTTGCGGAGCGTCATCAGCTCCTGGGGGGACTCTGCAAGCCCGACACCCCATCCGTTGACCGCCACGACCGAGACGCCGGCAAGGGCCGCTATTTGCAGGGCCAGAGGGAAGGCCGCACGTTGTATGAGCTTTCTTGCCGGTCCCGGCGAAAGGACATTCCATCTGAATTGATTTCCGGTCTTCATTTCATTTTCTCTCGCGGCTCCAGGACCACCTCCCGGTACATCTCCTCCACCTGGTCCCTGACGATCTCGAGAACCTTTCTTCCTTCCTCGGTGAGGAAGTAGTTCTTGCGGGCCCGGGGCCCACGTTTCGGCTCCTTCTCGCATCGCAGCCACCCGTACCGCTCCATGCGCTGGAGCAGCGGATAAAGGGTTCCGGGGCTGACATCGTAGCCGTGGCGCCTAAGCTCGCCCAGCATCCACTGACCGTAGACCGGACCCTCGTCGGCGTGATGAAGGATGTGAACCTTCCAGAAGCCGAGCAGGATTTCTCGAATTATCTCTTTCATAGGGAAATCTCCATTATTACGCTTATCGTAGACGACTGTCGTAATAATGTCAATACCCTATCATTGAGTAGGTATCTGATCTCGATTTTTTTCGGTATTGTTTGTCCAGTGGGGTAGGAAGCGAGATTAATTCGTTTTGATCACTTCTTGCCAAATAGCGAATACAAGGCAGGAAGAACGAGTAGCGTCAATACGTTATCTGATAAGACACCACCCACAACAACTGTCGCCAGCGGTCGCTGAACCTCGGCCCCGACACCCGTGTTGAGTGCCATCGGGACGAAGCCGAGGCCGGCCACCAGGGCCGTCATCAGGACAGGGCGAAGGCGAAGTAGGGCGCTCCGCTCGATGGCCTCGAAAAGGGGTGTCCCTTCTCCACGCAACTGTTTGATCGTCGAAACCAGGACCAGACCGTTGAGCATGGCCACGCCGGAGACGGCCACGAATCCGACTCCCGCCGAGATCGTGAACGGCATGTCTCGAAGCCAGAGGGCAATGATCCCGCCGAGCATGGCGAAGGGCGCCCCGGTGAAGATGAGGAGCGTGTCCCGGAACGATCCCGTGCTGGTGTAAAGGAGGAAAAGGATCAGTGCCAGGGCTAAGGGAACGACGATCATCAGTCGCGTCCGGGCGCGCTGCAGGTGTTCGAACTGGCCGCCGTATGCGATGTGGTAGCCCAGGGGTAAGTCAAGATCCTTCCCCAGTCGTTCCTGTGCTTCCTCGACAAACCCACCCACGTCACGGCCGCTCACATTGCACTGGACAACGATGCGGCGCTTCTGCCACTCACGCGTGATCGTCGAGGGTCCCTCGACCTGATGTATATACGCCAGACGCGCGAGAGGAATCCGCTCTCCGCTCGCCGTGGGAATCAGTAAGCGAGCGATGGCAGAAGGGTTTTTCCGATACTTCTCGCCAAGGCGAACAACAAGATCGAAGCGACGTTGTCCCTCCCGGATCTCGCCGACTTTCTTGGTGCCGATCGCTTCTATGACCTCCAGTACGTGTTGCGCCGGCACGCCGTAACGTGCAATGCCGTCTTGATCGACACGAATCTCCAGCACGGGTTGCCCCGTGATCTGCTCGGTGTATATGTCGGCGGTTCCCGGGATCGTCTTGAGAATCGCCTCTATCTCGGCGGCCTTGGCTTTGAGTGTCTTCAGATCATCGCCGAAGAGCTTGATACCGAGGTCCGAACGGATACCGGCTATCATCTCATTGACTCGCATTTCGATGGGCTGCGTGAAGATCATGCGCATGCCCGGCAGGCCGGCGAGATCCCGGCGCATGATCGCGGTTAGCTCTTCCTGGGTCCGGGCTCGCGTCCACCGGTCACGCCGGGTGAGGGTGATGAATACGTCCGAGAGCTCGATCCCCATAGGGTCGGTGGCGACCTCGGCGGTCCCGGTCCGTACCCAAACGTCCTGTACCTCCTCGGGAAATTTCTCACGGATAATCTTCTCCATCTGCGTGCCGTAACGAATCGACTCTTTCAGGGACACTCCCGACAGGCGCACCGTGTTGATCACGATGCCCATCTCGGAGAGACGGGGAATGAACTCCGAACCGATCAGGGAGGTAAGCCACAGTCCGCCGCACAGGAGCACCCCGGCTGCGAGTATGAACACCGCACGAGCACGGATGGCCGCACGCACGATCGGCCGGTAGCACCGTTTGGCCGCGTGTATCAGAATGTTCTCCTTCTCCTTGCTCCTGAGCGGGAGCAGGAGACTTGCAAGCACGGGCATCAGGGTAAGGGACAGAATCAGGGAGCCCAGAAGCGCGAAAATCACCGTCAACGCCATGGGCTGGAAGAGCTTGCCTTCGATTCCTTCCAGCGTGAGGATCGGTAGATACACGATCATGATGATCAGCTCGCCGAACATGGTCGGTTTTCGCACCTCCATGGAGGCGTCCCGAACGATCTCGAGGATGGACCGCCTGCCCTGCGACTCGGAGAGATGTCGCACACTGTTCTCGACCATGATGACCGAGCTGTCGACGATCAGGCCGAAGTCTATGGCGCCCAAGCTCATCAGGCTCCCTGCGATGCCGAGGCGAAGCATGCCGTTGAAAGCAAAGAGCATGGAAAGCGGGATGGCCGATGCGACGATGAGACCGGCGCGCAGATTGCCCAGGAAGAGAAAGAGCACCGCCACGACCAGGATGGCCCCCTCGAAAAGATTCTCCTTGACTGTTCCGATCACCTGGTCCACCAGATCGGTTCGCTCGTATACCGGACGGATTTCCACGCCGGGAGGTAAGGCACTGCGGATTTCATCCATCCGTCGCTTGAGCCGATCAGTAACCTCGTGGCTGTTCTCGCCCATGAGCATGAACCCGAGGCCGAGCACGACCTCCCCCTCGCCGTTGGCGGTACAAGCGCCGCGGCGGATTTCATGGCCGATATCCACCTCGGCCACGTCCCGTATTCGGATCGGCACGCCGTCATGAGCGGCGATGACGATGTCTCCGATCTCCCCGATGTTGGTCGTCAGGCTGATTCCATGGACGAGATGGAGCTCGCCCGCCTGGGTGATGTTCCCGCCGCCGACGTTGAGGTTGTTCTTCTGAAGGGCCTCGAAAACATGGTCGAGCGTCAGGTCGTACTTCATGAGGCGGGCCAGGTCGACCAGGACGTGATACTGCTTGATTTTTCCGCCCCAGGTATTGACCTCCGCCACGCCGGGGACGGATTTGAGGCGGGGCTTGACGACCCAGTCGTGGATGGTGGTGAGCTCCTCGAGGCTCTTCCCCTTGCCGGTGACAATGTAGTGGTAGACCTCCCCCAATCCTGTAGCGACGGGCCCCATCTCGGGTTGCGGTATTCCCTCGGGAAGATCTACCGTTTGGAGACGCTCCATAACGAGTTGACGGGCGAAATAGGTGTCGGTTCCGTCCTCGAAGATGACCGTCACCTGGGAAAGTCCAAACTTGGAAATGGAGCGGACCTCGTCAAGCCCCGGCAAACCGCTGATCGCCTGCTCCACAGGGAAGGTGATCTGCTGCTCGATTTCCAACGGAGTCAGCGCGGAGGCCACCGTGTTGATCTGTACCTGGACCGGGGTCGTGTCGGGGAAAGCATCGATCGGCAGGCGGTACAGGGCTTGAATTCCGCTTCCCATGAGGACAATGGAGAGGACGACGACCAGGAAGCGGTGCTCGAGCGACCAGGTGATGATACGATTCAGCATATTCGTGTTCCCTATTTTTTGCCCGGCGTCACTTCGCAACAGCCGGCTCCGATGCTTCCCTTGAGGATCTCCGTCTTCAGAAGAAAGCTTCCCGTGGTGACGATCACCTCATCCATGGCCACGCCCTCCTCGACCACGAAGAATCGCTCCGTCTCGTATCCCAGCCGCACCTTGCGCGGTTCGAATAGTACGTCGCTCCGCTTCACGAACACAACGTTGCAGCACCCCTCCCACTGGACGGCATCCTTGGGTACGATCAGGGCGGGCTCGCCGTCGCGTATGCTGATGATCGCCTTTCCGAACATGCCTGCGCGCAGCAGCCCGTCCGGGTTGGCGACCTCGGCCCGAACCTTGAGTGTCCGCGTCCGCCGATCCACGTGGGAGCTGATCCACGTGACGCGTCCGCCCCGCCGCTCGCCGGGAAGCCCCTCGGCTTCGAATACGACGGGTTGTCCAATGCGAACTTTCTGTACGTCGGACTCGTAAACATCCAGCATTGCCCACATCGAGGAAGTATCGGCAATGGCGAAGAGGGCCTTCTGGGTGTCGACGACCTCGCCGGGCGCGCCGGAACGCTCGACCACGATGCCGGAGAACGGCGCGGCAAGGGGCAGAAACGAGATCGTGTCCTTTATCTTCGCGATCTTCCGGATTTGAGTGTCAGAGAGCCCCAGGTTCCGAAGCCGCTGCGTGGCGCGGGAGAGGGCAATTCGGCTCTCGGCCAGCTTCGTTTCAGCCTCCAGGACCTCCCGTTCGGTCGTTACGTTGCTTTCCAGAAGTCGCTCTTCGCGAGCATGATTCCTCTCCCAGAGGATCAGGAGCGCTTGAGCCTGGAGGTACTCTGCTTTGGCCGTTCCGAGATCGGCAGAGTCCACGATGGCAAGGACCTCCCGGCCCTCCACGGTCTGTCCCAGATCCTTCTTGACTTCCCTCACAACCCCCGGTGCGCGCGACGAGAGGTGGGCATACCGGTTGCCGTCATAGGCGATTTCCGCATTGCAGGTGAGGGTCTGCGTGATCTCTCTACGCTCCACGCGTATGTATTCCAGGCCGGCCCCGTTAGCGATCTCCGGGGAAAGGAACTGGACTCGCTGGGAATGGGTTCGGCATGTGACCGACGGTAACCGCTGGCTTCTGGGCACCTCGGCGGCCCTGACGAGTTGGATAGGAGACGACACTGCGGGCATCTCATCCTCGGCTCGATCGGTCAGAAGACCTGGGTTGCAGATTGTGCACTGGGATTCGGGAACATCGTGGCCCGCGCACCAGTCTCCTTCCGCCTCGAAACCCGCGATCAGAGCGGGATTGCATCTCGAGCAAAGCGCTTCGGGAACACCGTGTTCCGGGCACAGACCCATCTTCTCCACGAGAGAAGGATCGCACCACGGGCAGTCCTTCTCCGCGATCTGATGCTCGAAACAGAACGCGGTCGCCGGAGCCTTTTCCGTCTCACGGGTCGCCCGAACTGATGTAAGATAGAGGCCGTTCCCGCCAGCGCCGAGTAGCACCAGGAGGATCGCGACGATGACATTTTTCTTCATGATTTTCGCCTCCGTATTCGAGTCACTTTCCAATTCCAGAACCAGCGATCATCTGCATGCGAGCATACTCCGTGTTCAGGTCCTTGAGTTTCTCCAGCAGGGCAATCCGCCTCCAGGAAAAAAATTCTACCCCGCCGGCCGTCCCAGCCGACGAGACCTCCCGATTCGTGTCTGCCTAACCTGGCTCAGACTCGGGGAGGGTGAAATATGCCTGAAGACTCGATAGGAGGAGGGATCTTGTCCGGGTAGGTTGGGAGAGAGGCGGCCTCAGTCAGTTCCACGATGATCCGATCAAGATCGTGGACCATGGGCACCCCACCACAGCAGGAGAGAGGGCAGTGCTTGCAGCCATTCGGACAACAGGGCTCGTCTTCCGGGCCTCGTTGCGGGCCTCGTTGTTCGCAACGTTTCGCGCACGAATCGCCCTCATGGTTGCAGGTGGTACTTGGTGGGGCAGGAAGTTCGCAGGAGTCAGGCCCGCAAGACCCACAAGATCGTTGTGAGGACTCACTGGGGTCTGCGGATGGGCGCGCGAGCACAGGGAAAGGAGTGTGCGTGCTCAGCACGCCGAATGCCAGCCAGAGCGCGACGAACCTAGACCAATTCCAAGGATTGTGTTGCGATGGTTTCGTGCACCCGGTTTTCATGTTGCCGTTACCTCAGTACTTCTTCAGTATCCGGCGCTCCGCGTAGAGTCGCCTTCGACGCCTCGGCGAGCACCAGAGAATAGAAAACGATTTTCCCTTCTTGGCGTGAGCGTAAGAAACCCGCAGACCGAAGCATGCGAAGATGTTGAGAGACTGTAGAAACCGGCTGATCTAGTACATTTGCCAAGTCACATACACAGCATTCCTCCACTGCCAGAATATGGAGAATCGCTTGTCGAGTAGGATGCCCCAATACTTTGTGGCGATCTGCATTGGCCTCAAGCACTTCCCTAGGAGGAATCTGCTCTTTTAGGGCAGCTATCTTCTCGTAGTTAAGGCAAACAGTTTTGCAAACAGGTAACCCACGCATTGACATCACTACTCTCGTTCCGTTATTTTCGATAATGACATAATAATGTGTAAACGCCTTTATGTCAAGTCCTTATTGGGGGATTCTCACATCAGCAAATCAAAGAAGCGAAGCAATCGAATCGGCTCCAGCGCTCAATTAGAAACCAACGGCAATCTGGAATGTCACGATGCTGTGGTTATCTCTGACAGGGGTCGCATCCTCCTGGTCCACATAGGTGTAATCCATGCTGAGTTTGGCGTTGTGGCCTTTGATGAAGTAATTGATCCCTCCGCTCCAGTAGCTCGTGTTCGGCTTTGCCTCTACGAGTACCCCTTCGTACCGCACATAGGGCTGGACACGCCCCGGGCCGATTCGCCGGGGCAGGAGGTATCCGGCCTGGACGTACCAGTTCTCGCCGTCGTCGTCCGCCGCGAGGTTCGAGAAGTTGGTCGTCTGCGTGCAGTTCTGGATGTGGATGTAGGCCGCCTCCGCTGTGACCGCACCTCCCCCCAAGGGGTGGTCGAAGAAGATGTCCGCCGTCCAGACCCAGTTGTCCTGGTCCTCGCGGCCGCCCAGGGTGAGCCCGTGCTGCGTGTCCATGCCGAAGCCGAGGCTCAGGACCTTTTTCTTGCCGAGGTAGGTGCCCTTGTGGAACCAGCCCTTTTCCGGCTCCAGCAGATTGAGGGCCAGCCGGCCCGCGAATCGAAGGCCGTCAATCGGATTGGCATCCCCCTCGACCCCCTCGGATACCATGAGACGATACTGGAGACGCCCGTCCACAGGGTTGCCCCAAAGCACGATCCCGTCGTCGCGGCCCACCTTGCCGGCATAAAAAATGTTTCCCCGCACGCCCCCCTGGAGGAAGGGGAGGTCGGTGGTCAGCAGGGCCTTGGTCGAGGTCGTGCCGTAATTGCGGGTCAGGGGGATGTACATGCGGCCCACCTGGATGTTGAAGGCCTCATGGAGGTGGATGGCCATCCACAGATCGCGAAAGGCGATCCCGCCGCCGAGCCCGACCGAGGGCTTGTCCAGGCCGTCCTGGCCGATCCGGTCCGCGGCGATGTGGGTGAAGAAGCTGACATACTGCGTCACAGAGCCCTTCACGTTCAGGTAGGCCCGGCGGACCATGAAGTCGTGCAGGGCCCTGTCGCCAAGTCCATCGCCGTCGCTGTCCTTGCCGTCCTCCACATATTGATACCAGGCCTGCGTCCAGAAGCCGATCTCGCCCTTGG
>CAZFWM010000037.1:0-35400 GCA_964522545.1 uncultured Thermodesulfobacteriota bacterium | reverse complement strand
CGCCCATGCTCATCTGTGTGGGCATGTACCTCCCCTTCGAGACCACGGCGGCCATATTCGTCGGCGGCGTGATCAAGTACATCCTGGACCGGCAGGTGGAGAAGAAGGGAGCGGATGATGAGACCAAGTCGGCGGTGGAGAATCGGGGATTGCTCGTCGCCTCGGGGCTTGTGGCCGGCGAGGCCCTGATGGGGGTCATCCTGGCCGCCATCGTGGCGGCGAACTTCAAGCTGGTGTCCACCCGGCCCGACTGGTTCGGTCAGCCCATACTGGGATTTCTCACGATCATCGGACTGGGAGCCCTTATGATCTACTTCCCCTACAAGGCGATTTCAGGGAAGAAGTAAGCGAATCAGGAAGAAATCGGGATCAGGAAGAAATCGAGTGGGAAAGAAGGACCAACCGAAGTCGAATGTGAATCTGCTCGATCTCAGGCCGAGGCGCCTCGTCGATCACGAGATGGATGGGGAGGGGCATGTGGTGATCCTCGTACCCAAGTACAGGGGGCGCTTGATGGGGCGCCTGCTCCAGCCGCGGCTCAAGAAGCCCTTCTTTCGGATCACACTGGACGAAGTTGGAAGTCATGTCTGGGGCCTGTGCGACGGGCTCACCCGAGTGGAGAGTATTGCCGAGTCCCTGAGAAAGCGTTTCGGGGAAGGGGTCGAGCCGGCGGAGAACCGGCTGGCCGATTTCATACGGGATCTCCGGCGTAACCGATTCATCGAGCTGGGTGTGTTGGGGAGCAAATGATCATCGATTTGATCTAATCAAATAATAATGATGAAAATAAAATTTATAATAACATCTTTATTACTTATATCGTTTTTCATCCTTTCACCAACCCTCCTCCATGCGGGCTGGTTTTCTGAGCTCATCAAGCCGCCCAGCTCGCAGCTCGATTATCCGACGCGGGAAGTGGAGCGGCCCGTCACCCTGGCAAAGGGGTGGGCCTCGGTGGGCCTCGGGTTCACATACACCTATGCGGATGAATACTACACCGATGACGGCCGCCGCAGGGAAGGGGCCTATTCACTCGAAGACAGCCAGTGGCGCCTCGTTCTGCGCTATGGGTGGACGAGGAATCTGACCCTGGGATTCTCGCTTCCCTACCACATCAAGGACTTCGACAACGACAACGGATTCAGCACCCACGACAACGGCCTGGGAGACGGGAGCCTCTGGGCCACCTACCAGGTTTTTCATCACGCCGCTCCCCGGATGACCAGCGTGGCTCTGAGGTTGTGCGCCGAGGTCCCCACCGGTGAGGAGTCCCCGGGCTCGATCGGAAATATATCCATAGACTCGCTCATCTTCGGCCGGGGCACATACGCTCTGGCCCTGAGCTTGATCTACAAGCAGCAGGTCGGAATCGTCGCCTTCGAGACCGAGGCCGGGTACAACTGGCGGATTCCGGGGACAGTGCAGTTCGTGGTCGGCTCCTTCGGCGAATCCGGGATGGTCGATTTCGGCGACGAGGTCTTTGGACGCTCGGAGATCGATCTGCAGATCACCTCGCACGTGAGCCTGAACACGGCAGTCTCTGCTCGATACTGGGGCACTACTTCCCAGGGGATCCGGGACCACCTCGACGACGTGGAGGGGACGGATGGGTGGGAGCTCCACATAATGCCGGGCATGAAGATACGCCTCAGCCCGCACTGGGAGCTCGACCTTGCCGCCCGGCTCCCCGTGGGAGGGGAGAACACGAACGCCCTGTTTCCTTTAACCTATACGGGAAATGCATACCATTGCATGTTCACCTTTTTATTCTGATCGAAACATATTCCGGTTCAAATGACGCGTGAGGCGCCAGAGATTTTTCTCTGAGGAACCCAGGAACCCAAGAGCAAAAAAAGTGAAATGCAAATCTTTATTCCTGGTTTCCTGGGTTCCTCATAAATAATCACCAAATGTTACTTTGAAAAAGAAATGATAAAAACGAGAATCCCAAACGTCCTGGTGGCCTCTCTTTTACTGGTGATCCTTACATTCGCCTCCCCCCCTCCCGCCTCGGCCGGACTCCGGACCGGGTTTTTTCACAACTTCCCCGAGCTGGAGTGGATGACTGTCGAGACAGAGCACTTCGTCGTCCATTACTATCCGGCCACGGAGCACACGGCCCGTCTTGTGGTCCGGATCTGCGATCAGGTCTACGAGAGCGTCACGTCCCAGTTCGACTACCCCCTGAGCAGGAAGACCCACATCGTGATCCGCGACCAGGAGGAGAACGCCAACGGCTTTGCCGTATTCAGCTCGGACTGGATCACCATATGGTCCACCAACCTCTACACCCGGCTCCGGGGGCGGATGGACTGGATACCCGTGGTCCTCACCCATGAGTTCGCCCATATCGTCTCCCTCAAAGTTAATGAGAGCTTCTTTGAACACGGCTACGCCGGAGTGGGACTTGGGTTGCACCGAGACGGCCGGAACAACTTCACCGTAGGGCTCCTGCTGCCAATACCGGGAGGGATGAAGGCCCCCTTCGTCTGGATCGAGGGCGGGGCGGAGTACTGGACCGGCGAGGCCGGCCCCAACTCGTGGACCACGAGCCGGGATATGCTCCTTCGGGCCACGGTGCTCGAGGACAACCTCCTCACATGGGAGGAGCTGCAGACCCGCGGGGGAAAGAACCGGCTCGACCAGGAGCGCATCTACAACTCCGGCTACTCCATGGGGCTCTTTCTCAAGGAGACCCAGGGGGTGGACGCCTACGCGAGGCTCGCCATCGAGGCGGGCAAGAAGTGGCGATGGAACTGGAACAGCGTCTTCGAGGAGGTCATCGGCACCGACGGCGAGACCTTCTACCAGGGCTGGGTCGACTGGATCACGGAGAAGTACGAGGGCCAGGCCGCGCCGATTCGCGCCGAGATGCACGAGGGAGAAAAGATCAGGCTCGAAGCGCCCCGGAAGCCGTGGGCGGAGATGACTCAGTACGAGAAGGAGAAGGACGGAGTCCTCCTCGTCGACTCGATCCAGCAGCATTACCCCCGCTTCTCTCCGGACGGAGAGTGGCTCGCCTTCTGGCGCGACGGGGGCTCCATCGTCCTCCTGCCGGTGACCGAAGATGAGCTTCCCCAGTACACGGGCGAGCTCCTCGGGAGGAGCGAGGCCCGGGCCGTCGAGGACGGCGCCATCGAGATCGGGGATGCCGAAGACAGCCACTTCGCCTTCTCACCGGACGGCGGCCGGGTCGTCTTCACCGCTCAATCGCTGGAACACTGGTACGGCCAGGAGTGGAGTCTGGACGGCTACTACAGGAACGACTTGGTGGTCGCAGATATCCGACGCGCTCCGGACGGAGCCGTGGAGGACCTCGCCGTAGAGAGGCTCACGAACGAGCTCAGGGCCGTGGACCCGGACTGGTCGCCGGACGGGAGCTCCATCGCCTTTGTACACACCGATGATGGGCGACACGCTCTGGGGGTGAGGCCGCTGAGCGGTACGGACGAGGCAATACGATGGCTCCTCGACTTTTCGGACAATACCCAGATCGCCGGGCCTGCCTGGTCGACCGACGGGAGCCGCATCGTCTTTCAGCTCTACCGGGACGGACAGGCGGACCTTGCCGTGGTGAATGCCGACGGTAGCGGGCTCGAGCTGCTCACATGCGACCCGGCAGAAGACAGGGATCCTTATTGGGCGTCCGACGGAAGGATCTATTTCAGCTCCGACAGGTCGGGAATCTTCAATATATATGCCCTCGATCCTTCAGAGGCATCCCTGATTCAGCTCACCAATGTGCTCGGCGGGGCCTACCACCCTTCACTCACAGGGAAGGGAAACATCATCTACTCCGGTTTCACCGCCTTCGGCTGGAAGCTCTACTACCTCCCGCAGGAGGCTTTTTACAATCATGAGCTCTGCGCATGGGAAGCACCGGAGTCGCGGTCCCTGGAAGGCCTGCCCGGGGAATCCCTCGACCTGCCGGAGCTCGAGCCCACGCGCTACAACTTTTTCGACGGTCTCCAGCCGCCCTTTTTCGGCCCCGGTATCATCTACGACAACGAGCATATTCGGGGCGGGTTCGACATTCTTATCTCCGACTACCTGGAGACCCACACGCTCCTTGCCGAGGTCATGATCGGCGAGGACTACGACATCGTCGCCCAATACGTCAACGAGATGTGGTATCCCGACCTCTCGGTGGCCTTCCAACAGGCCATTCGCTCTATGGACATCGGCTCCCGGATCGCCCTGAACCCGTCGGAGCCGGACAAGCTCACCGAAGTGGAGGTGAAGCAGAGATACCGGGTGCGCCGTCTCATGGCGGCCGCGGGCTACGAGCTGAGCCCTGAGCTCGCCGTCCTCTTCGAATACACATACCGCACCATTGAGGGGAAATCCTCGCTGACGGCCCACACATGGGACGAGCAGATCGAAAGTGATTTTTACAACTGGAGCGTACTCTATTCGAATGTGGACCGGATGCGGGGCGATAACGATATCAATCCCCGGGGCTGCCGCGAATTCTCTCTGGCCTACACGTACGGCCTCACGGCCGTGGCCCCCCTCTATGCGCTCGACGACGGCGATGTCCTGGAGGACTATGGCTTTCATAGGGTCGACGTGAGCTTTACCGAATTCATGCCGGTCCCTTTCTGGCCGCTCGATCTGCTTCACAGCGATTTTCTCGACTGGCTCTACTACAACAACCACACCCTCGAGTTCAGCTTTCTGGGGGGGTACGTCGACCGAAACGTCCACGTCTACGATGAGTTCCATGCCGGCGGCCGCATACCTCTGATCACGATCGCCGACTTTTCCTCCAACGTCCAGTTCGCAGGGTACGAGGCCTTCAGCATCTCCGGCGAGACCATTCTCGTCGCCTCCCTGGCATACCGGTTTCCCTTCCCCGGGCTGGGCCGGAACGGCGAGATCGACCGGATGGTGGGCCCGATCTTTGTGGACAAGCTCTTCGCCTCGATCTTCACCACGGCCGGGAATGCATGGAGCTACGATCCGGCCACGGGGGATAGGGAGGTTCCATTCTCCGACCGGGCCTCCAACGGAAACCGCTGTCTCTTCGATCTCGGGCTGGAGCTGCGGCTCAAGTGCTATGCCTTCAACTCATTCTACTGGAACAGCTTCGTACGCGTCGCTTACGGCTTTCAGAAGGTGTACGGAGTGCAGGCGGGCAACGTTTCCTCTGACGTGAACGGGGACCTGATCATAGAGGACCTCTGGCCCGAGGACCCGTACAGAGACGAGGTCGAGGATCCCGGCGTGCGCTTTTACTTCGGCATCGGAACGGGGTGGTAGGGAGTTAGTTTACAGTTTATAGTTTTCAGTCGACAGTTGAGAGTGAAAGCTTGATTGATGGAGCGAAGTAATTGGACGATCTCGAGATCAAGAAACTCTCGACTCTGGACTGTTGACTGTCGACTCGTTTATTTGCATTTCATTGACAACAGCAACAAGGGAGATTTCGTACAATCGACGTCATGGAGAAGATAATGAAACGACCCCGATGTGTGCGAACCGCCGTGTTTCTCGGTTTCCTCATCGCGGCCGCCTGTGCCGGCACGGCCTGTGATATCGGGCGCCACCCGGATGATGTGGATACGGATTTCGCCGGGATCTTCGATCCTCAGACCCAGGAGCCAACCCTCAAGGGGCTGGTCGATTTTTCCATGGAGATCGAGAAGGTCCCGGGGGCGCCGCCCATCTCCATCGCCGTGGCCCAGGGAGCTTTCGCCAAGGTCGGCATGATGGACATGCCCGAGGAGGGGAGCTGCGAGTTCCACGAGGGGATGTGGGCGCGCTACGCCGTGGCATCCCTCGAGGCCGCGGACGTGGGCCCCTCCTTCTCGATCCGGCACGAAGGGCCTGAAGGCGGATCTTTCGAGGTCCCGATCTTTCTTGCCGAGCCTGACTTTCCGGACCTGATCACATACAGGAGCCCCGCCACCAACAATGAGCTCGAGCTCCTTTTCGGCGGTATGATTCTGTCCACCAAGTTTTTCAATGATTCTTCCTACACCATCTCCGCACCGGGCGGGCCGGGGGGGGAGTCCTTCAGCGTCGCGGCCGCCCTGCGCACGCCGGAGTACTTCGATCTCACGGAGCCGGCCGACCTATTGAACATCCGGATCGACAGAAGCGAGCCCGCCGATCTCCTGGTCGAGTGGGATCCCACGAGCGAGCGGGGAACGCTGTTTCTCGTGCGGATCATCGTGATACAGGGGATGGATATCGCGGCCCAGATTGTGTGCAACGCGCGGGACCAGGAAGGTTTTATCTGGGTGCCCTATGAGGTGCTCGTCCAGCTCCCGGACGGGACCGGGGCCTTCCTGGCGGGCCGGAGCAAGGAGAATTTCTTCGATCTTCCGGACGGGAGTCGAGCGGTTGCCAGCGCCGGAATGAATTATATCGGGATGGTCAATTTGACCGGCGGGGGATGCTCCATGATCCGTGGGCCGGGTGGTGAAATTCAAACCGTAGAGATCGTGATTTATTATGCTCTGTTTGCAATGCCGGCACTTTTGATCTTGAAGAAAAAGAGGAAACGAAAGTAATAGAACGGCATGGCATACTTTGTTTCCCATGCCGTGAGTTTACCAATGTTAAAAAGTTGTAAAAATAATTCTTTTGATGCCAATTGGCACTTGACAAGAGATATTGAATTCTATAAGTTCGGGTATTCTTATTAACGCAATATTAAGAAAAGATGAGTAATAATAGTCAATTAGAACGGTAATTCGAGGACGCAAGAAAGCAAAAAAGCTGGATGAACAAACGAGGAAACGGTTTCAAGCCGCGGGGTTATCTAAACCAGTAAACCTCAAAATGATAAAGGAAGGCGCGATGAAAAAAATTATTGTACTGCTGAGCGTAACTCTATTGGCCTGTTTTTTCGTGGCCACATGGGCGCACGCTGGAGGATTCGACAAAGTGGCCTCCCAGATCGAGTACCCGGATAAAGCAATAGAGCGACCCGTAGGGCTCACAAAGGGTTGGTGGGAGTTTAATCTCGGATACTCATTCTTTTATTCCGAAGATTTTTATAATGGAGATGAAGAGTCTGTTGACGGTATGTTCGAGCTCCGTGAAAGCCAGTTCGATCTTTCCATACGGTTCGGGTGGACGCGCAATCTCACGCTGGGCCTCAGGATTCCCTACACAATGCGGAATTTCAAGGACAGGATCACCGACATTCACTCCGAGGAGGAGAGTCTGGGTGATGGAAGCTTGTGGGCCACCTGGCAGTTTTTGAGCAGAGAGGATCCGACAACCTCGCTGGCACTGCGGTTCAAGATGCATGCTCCTACCGGAAACGAATCACCAGGGAGCCTGCCGCGGCGGAGTCAGCTCATCTCCAGCGATCCAACCGACATTGCCGAGACGGACGACATGGTTTACGTGTCCGACAATCCGGACAGCCCGCATTACCTGGATCCCGAGCTGTGGAACCTCGAGGCATTTCTCAACCCCATCGTCTTCAGCCGCGGCGCATTTGGTGTCTCGGGAAGCGTTGTTGCCTCCCAGCAAATCTGGGACTACTTCTCCATCGGCGCCGAGGTGGGGTACACATGGTGGATTCCGGCCACAGTGCAATTCGAAGCTACCAAGGCCGGTATGAACGCAAGGGTCGATTATGGTGATGAAATCTTTGTGAAGAGTCGTCTGGTGTTTCAGGTCCCGGACGAAGCGATCCGGTACGTCGGATACATCGCCTTCTGGCCGATAACGCTGCCGATCCATATTCTCACCGGAGCCGATCCCGCGGCCAACGTGGCTGTCGGCGCAAATATGGCTTTCGTTTACCGGGGTACCACCCAGGCGGGCAACCGGGATGACATGAAGGACATCGAGGATCATGAATCGTTTGCCGTCTTTTGGCCGGAAGGAATGGAATCAGCAGGATGGGGTCTCCAGGCGGGCGGCGATCTGACACTTCAGATCAACGAGCACTGGGAGTTCACGGCCCTGGCCAAATTCGCCATTGCCGGCAAAGAGGACAGGGCGCTGTTTCCCCTCTCGGCAACGGGCCAGACCTATGGCGCAGTGGCCACTTTCCGCTTTTAGTTCAGAGGAAATCGAATCAGTTTAAAGGAATAGTAATATAAACCAACGACGGGATGGAGGAAAAATGAAAGCCAAGCTCATAAACGCACTGGGGATAGCGGTCCTGATCCACCTCTCCTTCTTCGCGGTCGTGGGGGTGGAGGAAGCGGACGCCGCATTCGGCCTGTTCGATGTCTACAACTTCCCGGATATCGAATGGAAGACCATCGAGACCGAACACTGGGTCATCCACTACCAGGCCAGCAGCAAGTATGGGACGACCAGCGAATACACGGCACGCAAGTGCGCCAAGTACTGTGAGTGGATCTATCAAGAGGTCTGCGGGTACTATGACTACTACCTCACCGAAAAGACCCACATCGTGGTTCGGGACGAGGAGGACATCGCGAACGGGTTCGCCGTGTACAGCAACGACTGGGTCACCATCTGGGCGACCAACCTCTACTACATCATGCGCGGCAGGATGGAGTGGGTCCCGGACGTGCTGTGCCACGAGTTCGCCCATATCGTCTCCCTCAAGTGCAACGACAGCATGTTCGAGCGCTCCCCCTTCCTGCTCGGCCTCGGCCTCTATGCGGACGGCGTCAACAACGTCGATATCGGTACGGTCGATATCATCGGCGGCGGCATCAACGCCCCGACCTACTGGGTCGAGGGGACGGCCGAGTACACTACCCACCAGGCCGGCCCGAACGAGTGGACCTCCAGCCGTGACATGCTTCTGCGCATGGGGGTCGTCGACGACGCCCTGCCCACGTGGGACCAGCTCCAGATGATCTCCGGCCAGTCCGGATGGGACCGGGAGCGGGTCTACAACCACGGATACAATATCGGCCTCTACCTCAAGGAGACCTACGGCGCTGACACCTATGCCAAGTTCGCCCAGGAGAGCGGGAAGAAATGGCAGTGGTCCTGGAACAAGGTGGTCGAGAAGGTTCTCGGCGTCACGGGCGAGGAGATGTACCAGGGGTGGGTCGAGTGGAACGAGAAAAAATATGAGCTCCAGACACGCGACATCCGCAAGGCTCTGCACATCGGCGACAAGATCAAGCTCAGCGAGCGTCGCAAACCGTGGGAGGAGATGTCCAAGCAGGAGAAGGAACGGGACGGAGTCAAGTTGATCAGCTCCATCGGCCAGTTCCATCCTCAATACACCCCAGATGGAAAATACCTCGTCTACAAGACCCGCAGGTCCAGAATCGTCATGCTCCCCGTCACGGAAGACAAGCTCCCCCAGTACTCGGGTGTCTATCTCTCCCGCAAGGAGCAGTATGAGATCGAGGAAGACGCCATGCGGTTCGGGCCGATGAACTGGGACAGCCAGTACGCGATCTCCGCGGACGGAACCAAAATCGCCATATCGAAACAGATGAAGGACCACTGGTACGGCGAAGAGTTCAACCTGATCGGCTACTATCCTTATGACCTCTTCGTGTATGAGTTTACTTACGACGAGGAGGGAGAGATCGAGGATACAGAAGAGATTCGGATTTCTGAGGGGCTTCGGGCTCTGGAGCCCACATTCTCGCCGGACGCTGAGCGCATCGCTTTTGTCCAGGCCCGCGACGGCCGGCACCGCATCGGTGTGATGGACTACCACACCCGCGAGATCGAATATATCCTCGAATACGAAGACGACCCTCAGGTACAGGGACTGCGGTGGTCTCCCGATGGAAGCAAGCTCTGTTTCTCCATGTACAGGGCCAGCGACCACCTCATCAACCATGAAGGCCGGCCGCCCCAGCAGGACATCTACACCATCAATCCGGACGGCACGGACCTCACGGCGCTCACCTTCGACCGGGCCGAGGACCGGGATCCCAAATGGTCGTCGGACGGGAAGAAGATCTACTTCTCTTCGGACCGAACCGGCATATTCAACATCTATGAATATGAAATGGAGACCGGCAAGCTCACGCAGATCACGAATGTGCTCGGCGGTGCTTTCTTCCCCTTTATCACAGAAAAGGGGAATCTCCTGTACTCCTACTTCCACTCCTTCGGCTTCAAACTCTGGTACCTGAAGCAAGAGGACTGGTACAACAAGGTAATCGAAGAGTCGAACACGATAGACCAGGACAAGGTGAAGGCCTTCAACGATATCGTGGATCCTATGCCCACCTTCGACGCCCGCAAGTATTCGCTCTTCCACGGCGGTCTGCAGCCCCCCTGGATCATCCCCGAGCTGTTCGTTGTGAGCGACGGGGTCAAGGGAGGATTCGAGGTGCTCTGGTGGGACTATCTGGAAAAACACTTCCTCTGGACCGTGCTCAGGTGGGGTGAGGATTACGACGTCGGATTCGAGTACGAGAATCAGATGTGGTACCCATCTCTCTATGCCGGTGCCTACGAGGCGAGGCGAGCGAGCGATTTGGGACAAAAGATCGATATGGCCGGCGTGTTGAAACAAATGGAGTCGAAGCAGATCTTCAAGGTCCAGTTCGCCTGGGCCGGCGCCAAGCTCCCGATCTCCGCCGATAAGTACATTGATCTCCAGTATGAGATACGGAACATTATGATCAAGACCACGGACACCGGCGCTGGCTGGGAAAAACTGATGGATACCCGCTCCATTAGAGCCTACTTCTCTTACGAGGGAGTGGACTACTATAGAGGGGACGCCGACATCAACCCGCATGCAGGGTGGAACCTCGGCGTGCGATACACCGGAATGGATTCCGACATCGCCGATCCATTTGTTTTTGAAGATCCGAGCGGGGCGGAGCTGACGGGGTACTGGGCCAACCAGGTTGATGTCGAGTACATCCGGTTCTTCCCCATGCCTTTCTGGCCTCTCAAAGAGCTCCCGCACAACCGCGTTTTCGACTACGTCAAGTCGCGCAAGCATACACTTGAGTTCGCCTTCACGGGCGGCTACATCGACAAGAACGTGAACTACCAGGATGAGCTCTTTGCCGGAGGCCGGATCCCGATCTACACCTTCGGCGACTTCAGCCCGAACACGCAGTTCGCCGGGTACGAGGACTACAGCATCACGGGTGAGACGCTCATGGTCTTCTCCCTTGCCTACCGGTTCCCACTCTGGGGCCTGGACGGCTCGATCGACAAGTGCATCGGCCCGATCTACCTTGACAAGCTCTGGTTCCAGGTGTTCGGATCCGTTGGGAACGCATGGAGTTATACGGCCGAGCATATTAATCCGGAAACCGGGGAAATCATGCCGGGCGGAAAGCGAGAGGTCCCGTTCCGCGACACCTCATACAACGGGAACAAGTGGGTGTCCGACGCCGGAGTCGAGCTGCGTCTCAAATCGTACCTGTTCAATCGGTTCTACTGGAACAGCTTCTTCCGCGTGGCCTACGGCTTCCAGAAGATTCGGGGGACCGGAGACTTGAACGACGATGGAATCTACGAGGACAAATGGGAGGATGATGTAGATCCATTCGGAAATGTATGGGACGAAGAGGATGGGAGAGAATGGCGATTCTATCTCGGCCTGGGGGCCGGTTGGTAGACAGGCATTCACGCGCTTTCAGAACACGACCGGATGAAATTGCAACTCGCTTCATTCATAGAGTGGAGAGTGCATAAATAAAGGAATACCCTTTCAAATTGCAGCAATAATCCAAAAGTAAGGGAGGAGATTATGCGAAGGATAACAGTCGCTACGATCTGTCTGATGGTGTTGGCTCTGAGCTACGCCGGCTGCGACATCAAGCGTCATCCCGCAGATGATGCGATCGTCACGGGGGTCCACTCTGCGGTTGTGGAGATGAACAGCGTCACCGATCTGAGCCAGACAGTGGCCGATTCAACTCAGGGATTCATCTTCTACGGGGCCCAGGCGAACGAATATTACCCTGTGCCGGGTAGATGTGAATACTCAGATGGCGCCGACATCGGGTTCCTTCTGTCGGAAGGCCCGGGCGATCTCGGACGGCTCTTCCTGGGGCCTTGCATAAAAAAACATGAGTGCTGCGACTGGACAACGATGGATGATTTTCTCCCGCAAAATCAGGAAGAAATCTTTCAGTTCGAGCACGTGGAACAGAGTAACGGTCTTATCTATTACTCCCTCATGGAGGAAGAAAAAGAGTATCAATACGATGCGGTCTATCCCATGTGCATAACCGGCGGCACGGACATGGGATTGACCTATCATCCCAAAATCTTTCGGACGCCCAAGGAATTCACCATTGAAGAAGTCAACTGGGTTGAAAAGAATGTAGAGATTGAAAGCAGGTTAAGGGAAAATATCGCCAATTTACAGGAGAGAAGCCCCCGATTGTCTTCTTTGATTCCAGACTGCTACATCGAGGATGTAATCGAAAATCTGTCTACCACCAAGACCAGCTTTGACCCGGCGGACGGAATCGAGGTCTACAAAGAGAAAGAGGAATATCCGATCGAAAAGTACTTGGAGATCAAGTGGAGTCCGGCAAGTCCCGAGAGCGATCATTTCACGATCGAGCTTGCCATCTTCAAGCAGGAGAATGTGATCGGTCGGATTTTATGTTCAGCCAGTGATACGCAGGAATGCGAATTGAAACAGAACGGGAAATTCATTATCCCGGCCGAGACAATCAACCAATTGCCCTTCACCCGAACCGAAAGATCTCTCTGCAGGGAAGAGGGGACAGATGCATGTATCCACAATAATTGTATACGATCGGAGTGCAGCTTGATGGGCCGTATCATTATCAAACGGACGAGCGAGAACCTGATCGAGATGGAAGAAAAAGGAAAATATCTGCTTGCCATGAGCAGAGTGGATGTGGAGATGGGTTTTAGCGTCATCGAACCATTGGATGAAGATGTGATGATGGATGACGACTCCTGGAGCAACTGCACACCCTCGGAGACGTACATCCCGTAACAGCGGTGACAATATTCAACCGTGTAAATCGATTTAGGAAGTTAACATAAAGGGAAAGAAGGAGAGAAACCATGGCCATTAGAAAGAGATCCAATATGCCGGCCGCCTTTTTTGTTGTTCCTTTCCTGGTGCTGGGGCTCATAGCAGCGGTAGGGTGCGAGAGCATGCTTGGAGAGGATATCAACGAGGCAATGGACGATCATAGAGGCGTTGACGCGCCGCCTCAAGATTATTTGCTCCAGGGGAGCGTTATTCCCGAATTGGAGTGCAACAACGATTTCGGCGACGGATCTCAGTACCTAGGCACTTTGGAGCCCGGCACTTACAAGATCGAGGGTCGGCTGGAGGAATGTATGCCGGAGCGATGCGGAACCGCCTGTGAGTACGGGGCGACATCGACATGGCAGGAGGACTGGCCGGATCTGTGGGATGAATGCGAGTTCGAACACTGCAATTGCCTGGCGAAGGACGAGGATGTATACCGCGTCAGGATGCCGGCCGGCGAGACCAAGCTGGACAGCTGTTCTCTTCTTCTCCTGAGGGCGACCCTGGGAGGAGGGGATGAGGCCTATCAAGCAGGGGAGGTTGGTGAATACGAATGCGACGGCACCGATCCCTGCTGCCCCCAGACCAACTGCGACCTCGATCTTATCATGGCAGAGTACTTCTCCTGGCCGGGTGGGAGCTACATGGGCATCTCCTACGCCAACACGGACGGCATGACACCATTCAACAACCCGGAAAAATTCGAAGCCCTGGTGTGTGCCGGAAATGAATATTACATCTGGGTGAAAAGAGAGTGCGACAGCAAGCCGGGCGATTACGTCCTGACCCTCGAGGTCGAGGAGCTGCAGGATGAAGATTGCGATGGCTACTGGGCCTATGTTCTCCATGACCCGGCAACGGGCGAGGCAATCATCGATCCAAGAACGGGCCTGGCGATTACGATGGGAGAGGATTGCAGCGATTATGATGCGGACGTTCATCCGAGCGCTGTGGATGTGAAAGACACAAAGGGCATCGACGCTGACTGTTCGGGCATAGATATGCAGGCGGCACCCTTCCTGTTCGAGGAGCCAATTGAACCTGGCGATCCTGAAGAAGATCTCGGTTCCTATGAGCTGGGCCAGATCACCGATCTGTCGAACCCGACGCCTTGGGAGCCTGTGCCGTGGGAGGATGTGACAGGGAATTACGATGTGCTGTCTCCTGTGCCCCCCTTGCTCTACCCGGACGTGTACGCCAAGACCATCAAGGGCAGTCTCTATGTGCTGGACAGTGAAGTGGAGGGACAATATATACGCTTCACAGGGGATGTGGATGAGTATGCGTTCCAGAACGGGGAGCTGCCCGGTATCCTGACG
Organism: uncultured Thermodesulfobacteriota bacterium; assembly: GCA_964522545.1. Taxonomy (GTDB): domain Bacteria; phylum Desulfobacterota; class DSWW01; order CAZFWM01; family CAZFWM01; genus CAZFWM01. The sequence goes on along the minus strand of CAZFWM010000037.1, from coordinate 21,171 downwards.
ATTGATATGCAGTGGCCCACGGAAGCGGAGCTCTACGTCGTGCTCCGGGACAGACTTTACAACGAGGTGGGGACCACGATAGCAGAGGGTACCCTCGTTCATAACAAATTTCCTGTGCGCGCGAACGATGCCTTCTCCCTGATGATCGCCGGAATGGAAGGAGAGCCCTTCGATTACGTGCTCACTTTCCTATACGAGGAGACACCGATCTGGAAGATGCACGACAAAGATCTGGATGGTTACTACAGCGTTGAGGACGGCGGTAATGACTGCTGTGACACGAACCGTGACATCAACCCCTGCATGGGTGAGATCCCCGGCGACGGGATCGATCAGGATTGCGACGGAGTCGACACGGACGCCCCGGATGAAGAGGGCAATATCATATACTATGAACTAGAAGAGGAAGAGGGTGACAACGATTACATCAACACTTACGAGATTCTCGCCACCCTCCACCCCGATTACGACATAATAATCAATGGATCGATTCTGACCCTGGGAGAGGAAGACCCCTATGACAATGACTGGGATTTTTACTACATCCGAACCCCGGGAATCGAGTGCGAGCAGTGGATACTCAACGGGACACTCGAATGGGATGATGAGGCATCCGATTTTGATGTCGTCATAATCACCATGGATGGCTACTATTACAATCAGGATGGGGCGACCACTGCCAATCCTGAGCAGTTTTCACAGCTCATGCCGAAATGTGAGGACTTCCTCCTTCTCGTGGAAGGATATGAAGGGACTCCTGGCGACTACACCCTGACGGTCGACCTCGAGGCCACCGTGGATGCTGACGAGGATTGCTACGCATCGGTTGTATCGGGCGGAAACGACTGCAACGACTCGGATGTGGATATTCACCCCTGTGCCACGGAGATTCTCGGCAACGGCATCGACGAGAACTGCAGCGGAAGTGACTACCCGACTGTCATACCGAACATCGATCTCGAAAACCCGGAGCCCAATGATGAAGTATTCTACGAGGTCGTCGTCAGCAGCATCGAGCCGGTGGTCATTCAAGGGAGCCTCCATACGCTGGATCTAGCCCCTGAAGGCACCTTCCTGGGTGACTTCGACAACATGATCTTTACCATGCCCAGCTATGGGTCGATGAGGTTCTACCTCGAATGGTGCGTACCCACGGCCGACTTCGTCTTTATGCTCATCGACAATGAAACGCAGGAGTATATCGGCGATGGACAGTACACCGGGGCGGATTTCATCGAAGTGAGCATCAACATCGCTGGTGGTTTGGATGTTGAAGTCAGGATCACCGGCATGGCCGGTCCGCCGGACACACACTACTATCTCACCTTCGAGTACGACCCGATCGACCCGGATCTGGACAACGACGGCTACGACGCGGAGATATATGGCGGGAATGACTGTGATGATTCGAACCCATGGATCCATCCGTGTGCCTCAGAAGTGTCGGGTGACGGGGTCGACTCGGACTGTTCAGGAGCCGATCGTGCATGGCATCCGCCGTCAATTTTCGACGAGGTAGAGCCGAACGACGATCTGATCACTGCCCATGATCTGGGAGCCCTGGTGCTCGATACAGCAGTCAGTGGATACGGAAATATCTGCTCCACAGGGTTTGTAAGCGATTACACGGGCGACAAGGATTACTACCTGCTCGAAACTCCGTCCGGCGCTACGGACCTGACCGTTGTTCTCGATTCACTCGGAGATAACGAGAACTTCCACATTTGGCTCTACAAGTGGAATGATCCCGATTGGGACCTGGTGGACAAGATCGCCATTACAATGGATCCAAAGACTCTGGCGGTCCCGGCAGATCCGGATACCCTGTATTACTTCATGATCGCAGGGTCCAAACTCCAGCCGGGAGACTACGAGCTCGAGATCACGGCCGGATCCAAATAGCCAGCCCAGTGGATTGAAAACAATCAAGCCCCCTTCCGGGTATAGCCGGGAAGGGGGCTTTTTTTTGGGTGCGCCTGGCATGGCGCGCAGCGCCAGGACAGCGCTGGTAACCGGGGAGCGAAAGCGAATCGGGAGGTGACTAGTACTAATCAGTGGTAGCGCAACGAGAGAGAACCAGGGGGGATATGGAAAAAGTCATGGTCGTTGCGAGGGGCAAAGCCCCGAAGCAATCCCCCGGGCCCAGTTTGCCAATAAGCACAGGGGGTTGCTTCGGCACTTCATGCCTCGCAATCTTCGACTTCGTCGTTGTCACTCCTCGCAACGACCCTCAATAGTGTCAGTTCAAATCAATTGATTATTTATCCTCTACGTCTCTGCGTCTTTGCGCGATAAAACAGGAGGGGAGGGGCGTGTGATTTTGTAGCGGCCTGACCGCGGTAGCCTCTTTGCGACGTTACGATAAAATTCTGGCAAAGTACTCTACGTCTCGTCCGAGCCTGGCGCGAGATAATTGGCCGCTTCGGGGCAATCTATACCTAGGGGCACGGCATTCCGTGCCCGCCCAATGTAAGGGCGGACCCATGTGTCCGCCCTTTCGGTCCAGCGATGATTCGTTGTAAGGGCACCCGCCGGTCGCCCCTTCGGGGCAGCCAGTCGCAACATATTGCTTTTACATACTGTCATCTTATCCAAAGTGAGTATGATCACGAAGGGCACGAAGGATACACGAAGATCACGAAGAGAAATTGAATAAGAATATTATTGTTCTTTCTTCGTGACTCCTTCGCGCCCTTCGTGTTGAAACAACCGAGTTCGTTCTACAACCAATTGATTTCAAAGAGAAATCGTCGTTCTTACCAACATGTTGGTATCTTTGAGCCAATAAGAGCCTAAGAAAAAAGGCGGGCCAGGAGCCCGCCTTTTTTCTGTTTCGTTGCCTTCAGGGTAGGAGCTTCACGCCTCCCCCGAAGGGAATCATGTTATCCGATTAACGCCGTTTCCGTCGGCCGATCAAGGTCGCCGGGAATGCGAGAAGACCGAGCAGGGCGGCAAAGAAGGCGGCCGCAGTCGGGGATGTCCCACTTGGGGCGATGGCGCAGGGCCCCTCGTCGATCAGGCCGTCGCAGTCGTCATCCTTTCCGTTGCCGGGAATCTCGCCCTGTGCCGGATTGACGGCCGGGTCCATGTCGTCGCAGTCTTCCGGCTGGCAGGCTGCTCCCACCCCAGAGAACCCGTCGCCGTCGGCATCGGTACAAATGGACATCTCCAGGGTGTAGTCGCCCACTCCGCCCCAATAGGGCGAGACCTTGATGCCGAAGTCGGTCCCCCAAGTCTCCGTGTCGATGTAGTAGTCGATCTTTTCGGGGACATCGTAGAAGCTGTAGTCGAGGACCGTACCCACTTCATCCTCCACGTAGAGGTAGAGGTCGTAGTCGGCGGCGCAGTCAAAGTCGAAGGCCAGGTGAACCCACATGCTCCCGCTCACCGAAAAGGCGTAAAAATCCAAGTCGTCTGCGGGCGGCCATACCTCCGAGATATCACCGTCAATGGTGACGAATCCCTCGAGCAGGCCGAGCTCCTGAGGAGAATCGAATGAGTCGTTCGGCTCGACCTCGTCGGTGACGGTGCAGCTCGCGTCGGCTCCTGTGCAGTCCTGGTCGATCCCGTCCCCGCAGATATCGTCGGCGCAGGGATGGATGGAAGATTCAGAGTCGTCGCAGTCATCGCCGCATGAAAAGACGCTGTAGTATCCATCCGCATCGGCATCGGCCAACGGCTGGAGCGAAAACTCGATGACGTATTCAGCGACCTCGTCGCCTGCCATGCCGAATTGGTAGGTTCCTGGTTCCAGCACCAAGGCGCAGCCTCTCTCGTAGGGCTCCCATTGATCGCACTCGCTAATGGTCCAGCGGAAATCGCCGGGTTCGAGGACGTCTAGGTAGAAGCCGTCGAAATCGGAGGTCGTGCAGGTCCGGCCGTAGACGCTTATGGAAGATCCGACCGAGTACTCTCCTGCGTAGGTGGCGTCCGTGAACCAGAAGTCATCATCGTTCGGCTCGATCTCATGATAGGCCCCGACGACAACGGCGCGGTCTGCGCCGCTGCAGTCCTGGTCGATCCCGTCGCCCGGGATCTCCGTTTCGCACGGATGAACTGTTTCATCCGTATCGTCGCAGTCATCGCCGCCGCAGGCTGTATCGTTGTACCCGTCGCCGTCGGCGTCCCAGCAACAGTTTACGCTGAGATCGAAGGAGCCCTTGGCACCCTCGTACCCGTCCACGACGACGAAGTAATCGCCGGCAGGGAGATCCACCATAACGAGAAGCTCGTCATACGTGGAATAGGACGCATCGATCAGGTTCACCTCACAGGGCCCTTCGCCCAGGTCGGCGAGGAGGAGGAGGTCGAGGTCCACCACTTCACCCTCATAGAGCATGTCGGTGAGCTCGATCAAGACGTTGTAGGTGGCATCCGTGGTGAAGGAGAAGATGTACTCCGGACCGGTGAACTCCACTGAGAGCCCCTCGTAGCGCTGGAGGACATTGTCCTCACGCTCCGTGGTCCAGGTGTCCATCTCACCGCAGGTAATCGCCCAGTCGGGCACATCGCACGTATGGGGCCTGCATTCGACGGAGAGTGTGTAGGCGTCCTCGGCGCCGTTGTATCCGTCCACTACGATGTAATAATACCCCGGGGCCGCGTCCTCGATGATTGCTTTCGTGTTGTCATAGGCCAGGCAGTTCTCCGGGCAGGCACCATCTGCGGAGTAGCTAAGGATGAAGACGTCGAGGTCGGCCGTCATGTCACTGATTTCGGCTGTGAGATCTCCGGTCTCCTCGAGGGTGAGGAAGTAGACGAAATCCGGCCCGCTCTCATCCCAAATCGTGCAGGAGTAGTCGTGCAGGTCGTCGGTGCCTCCGGTTGTGTCGCCCGCAACCACGTCTCCGCATTCGATCAAGGCGTCCGCGGGCTGCTGGCACTGCGGGGCACAGGTCTCGATGTACAGATCGAAGTCAGGGATGCAGGCCGGCGTGGGCCAGTTGTCCACCATGATATAGTAGGTGCCCGGCTCCAGCTCCATACAACCCATGCTGTGGGGATCCCCGTAGCCCGAGGTGCTGCTTGCGATGCAGGTGCCGTCCGGGGCGCACGAATCGTCGAGGCAGAAACCGGTATACTCGGTACCCTTCGGATCCAGCGTAATTTCGACGCCGATGGTTTCGGTAACGATCAGCTCATAGATAATGTCTTCACCGTCGTCGTAAAACCACAGGCAGGTATCCTGGTAGTCGGCTCCCCGGCCGCAGGTGGAGTTCGTATCGAGATACTCGAGCTCGGCCGGCAGCGTGATGCCGATCGGATTGCCACAGTTGTCGCCTGGATCGGATTCGCATTCAGGGTCATCCATGTCAACCAGAGCATCGCAGTCATTGTCGACGAGGTCGTCGCAGATCTCATCGGCGCCCGGATTGATGTCCGGATTTGCGTCGTCGCAATCGTCTCCGCCGCACGCATCGTCGACATATCCGTCGAAGTCCGCGTCAGGGCAGGGCACTTCGCAGGTCACCGAGAGGTCGTAGTCGTCCTCGTCTCCAAGCCAGCCGTCGACCACGATGTAATACGTGCCCGCCTCGAGGCTCTCGACGATCTGCTCATCGCTCCCAAGCGCGTCCGAGTATGTGATGCAGTTCTCCGGGCACATCCCCTCCGCGTCATAGCCCACCAGGAGGAGGGCGATGTCCTCTGATGGGGAATGACCATGAAGGTCGATGGTCACGTCGTAATCGCCGTCGAGGGTGATCTCGTAGATGTACTCCGGTCCGGTAAGAGACCATGACACACACGGCCAGTCGTCGATCCCGCTGGATGCCCCGATGGTCGTGCCGACCACCGTATCCCCGCAGGCGATCGTCTCTTCGGTGTCGAAGCAGAATGTTGCATCATTCCAGGCGATGGTGAGGGTGTAGTCGCTTGCCGCCTCGGCCCAGTAGCCGTCCATGTCGATCGTCCAGTCCCCTGCGGGAAACCAGCCGGTGAGAATCTCCGGGCATTCGGTCGAGAGGCTGCTGGCCTCGGAGTAGAAGATCCCCCCTTCACAGTAGCCAAGCCAGAGGTCGAGGTCATCCGCGCAGTCGAGGGTGATGGTGAGGAATCCACCCGCGACGGCGGTGAACCCGAAGTAGTCATCAATATCAGTGGTAGGGTCGCTGCTCCCCGAGATCACGTGGGGATCGCCCGAGACGAGGGTGCCGAGCGCCTGGGCCGTGTCGCAGTCATCGTTCGGCTCGACTTCGTCGACCGGAATGTCTCTGCCTGCGGACTTCTTTGTGAAAATCGGCTTTTTTTCGCGGGCGGGAGGACCGTCTTTGATAGACTTGATCATGGAAGTATCTAATGTCTTGGTCTCTAATGCTTTCATGTCTTTGTCTATTGGCTTAACCGTCTTGGCATCTCCCACGCTGAAAAAGCCGATCGTGAAGCAGACGGCCATGCAAATTGTAAATCCCTTGAAGCTTCGTTTCATAGTTTTTGCTCCTCCTCTGTCTGAGAGAATCGGTTTCGGCGAATCAATCCTACTTGCTTTCCCCTCCTTTTAATAAACAGAATCAACCATTTATTTTCTCTTGCCGTCCGATCACCTCCTTTCTCGCTCTAGCCAGAATTCAAGCTAATCCACCGGTTTTGCCGGCGAGGATCGAATAAAGTCTTCCGATTTTTTGACATTTATTTTTTTTAGCAGAAGGTCATACTACATTATTCCATTTTCTTGATCAATAGAAATAGCACTTTTTTCCAGAGAAGTATCTCAACCGAAGCATGAGGAAGCAATTTGCCGCCAGAGGCGTAAACCAAGGAAAAAAGTGAGACGGGGAGAATAGAAAATTAGGATTTCTCCCTGCGGTCGAAATGACAGAAAATGCTATAAGTATGCTGACCGGACGCTAAAAAAAAAACGGCGCCCCTTGTGGGGGCGCCGCTTCTAGGTTATTAGACCCGATCGGGCCTGGTGATACTCTCGTTACCGACGGAAGCGCCGGATCACGAAGAGCATGGCCAGGGCCGGGATCAGGTAGAAAGCGACCGGGCTGCCCGAGACCGGTATGATGGTCGCGGGACAAGGACCGGGATCTGCGCAGTCGGGCAGGTCCTGTCCGTCGGTGAGGCCGTCGCAGTCGTCGTCCTTACCGTTGGCGCAGTTGCCCATGCCTTGGCTCTCGATCATGCCCGGGTGGACCAACGGGTCCGTGTCGTCGCAGTCGATGCCATCGCACTCTGCCTCGTATCCCCAGATATCATAGAAGTCGGGATCCATGCCTCCGCCATAGCCGTCGCCGTCGCCGTCGGTGCAGGCCGCGTCGTAGTAGATCTCGAGGTCGTAGTATCCGGGAAGACCGTCATATCCCATGATCCAGACGGCCATGTCCATGGGGAACTCCCATCCGCCGTCGGCGAGGAATACGCCGCCCATGGTCTCAGGGATGTAGAGCCAGGCGTCGCCGCCGAAGATGTACCAGTCGAGGGTGTACTCGGTCCCCTCCGGTCCGTCCGGATCGTAGTAACCCAGCCACAGCATGTCGTAGTCATTGTCGCAGTCGAACATCATGTTGAAGCCGTAGAAGCCCGGACCCGCCATCTCATACTGGTAGAAGTCGTAGTCACCTTCCATGCCCACAGCGCTGATGTCGCCATGAACCGTGAGGAAGCCCTCTTCCAGGGCGCCCAGCTGGTGGGCGATCCCGGCCGAGATGTCATCATTCGGCTCTTCTTCGGGGATCCCGCAGGGGAGATCGCCGTCCGGAACCGGGAAGATTTCTTCGCCGAGCCAGTGCTGCATGCCCACGCAGTCCTGGTCGATGCCGTCGCCGCAGACCTCGACGGCGCACGGATGTACGTCCGCGTCGGTGTCGTCGCAGTCGGTGCCGCAGGTCTCTTCGCTGAAATACGTGTCGCCATCGGCGTCGGTAGCGAAGCCCAGGGTCACCAGGAATATATAGTCGCCTACGTCATAGTAGCCGTCCTCGTCCATGTCGCCGGGCATGATGCCGAACCAGAAGTCCTCGCCGTACTCGACACCGTCGACGGCCCAGCAGACCATCTCCTCGGTGATGCCCTCATAGGTCAGCGTGAGGGTGAGCGTAACGTTGGCGGCCGGGAGGTCTACCATGTAGTAGTCGTAGTCATAAGACGAGCAGAAGTTGCCTGAGATCTCGACGGTCGGGCTGCCGCCGGAAAGAGCGCCGAGGTCCTGGGCCATCGTATCGTCATCGTTGGGCTCGGTCTCACTGACCTGAGCGCCTGTGAGCACGCGGTCCGCACCGGAGCAGTCCTCGTCAAAGCCGTTGCCCGCAATTTCGAGGGCGCACGGATGGACAAAGGGGTCCTCGTCGTCGCAGTCGGAGCCGCCGCAGGTATCGTCATAGTAGGCGTCGCCGTCCAGGTCGTCGCAAGGCGTGAAGAGCCATGTGACCGTGTAGGCGGTAGGATCGCCCTCGACGCCGCCGATGTAGACGTAGAACTGATTGATGAAATAGACGCCGTCCATGACCTCTCCGTACGGGTCGATGGCCCAGGAGGTCTCAAAGGGGCAGATCACCGGCGAAACCGACGGATAGGGGAAGTTCATGTCCAGAATGTAGAGCCCGCCGTCATCCGCCTCGCCGAGGAACCACACGTTGTAGATGTTGGTCTCGTCGCCGCATTCCTCTGAAAATGCAACGGTTATGTCCATGATCCCCTCGTCCGGCAGGCCGAAGCCGAAAAGGTCGTTGTCACCGGTATACCAGCCGTCAAAGCCGATGGTGTCGAGGGCGCCGTTGAGGATCGCGGTCTCCCCGGCGGGAAGAGCACCGATCAGTCCGCCCCAGGGGGAAGGCGGCCATGCCGCGCCGTCCCAATCGTTCGGCTCATAGTCGCCTTCGTCGTACAGGACGTCGCGTACCGGGGCGATTCCCCGGAAGTCCAGCTTCTGAATGTCGGCCTGGAGAAAAGACTTCGTGATGCTTCTAGCCTGAAGGGCCTGGACGGTCAGCTCGGCCGGTCCCTGCTCTAAGGCCATCTTCACCGTGGCGTTCGCACCGGCAAAGGTGATCAGGGTCGCGCAGAGTACAGCGCAGAGTATTGAGTATTTTTTCATCACCTGTTTACCTCCTAAAATTTTTTTGGTTATGCTCCCAGTTTTGTTGTAAGATGCGTCTCTAAACGCTCTTTGCATACGCCGCGTTGAGGTAGCGTGCGTAATCTCTAATCCGGTGTGCCGGATTAGGCCAAAAAGAGCATCACCTCCTTTCGTCAGGATTTTTTGGCCCGGATAACGTTTGCCGGCCGATTTGTGGTTGCTCCTTGGATTCGGGGGTGCTTATCGGCCAAAAAGATGTACTTCATTCTATCTGCGGTTTCGGGCCCCCCCTTTTTGGGATGTATCGTGTCGAGCAACTGACATCGCTCGGAATTTCATAGTGTATAAGTAATATCAAGCTCAAATACACAAATTCATTAAACAAGATATTTTATATGCTTGACGCCTTCATGTCAAGCGCTGGCAACCATTTTTTTCTGAAAATATTGTGCGTGATTAGCTCGATCCCGTATGCATGACTCTCTCTAAAAGTATAGGAAGATTTATTTGATCATCAAAGTAAATATTATACGGTAGGAAGGTAACATGATAAAAGAGGCAAGTTGTCAAAAGAATGCAAATTATTGAGCTCCATGGGCACCCGTGGGGATGCCCATGGATTTCGAGTTGCCCCGATCGCGCCCGGCGGTCAGCTCTTTATTTCCGGAAGCGCCGGACCAGGAAGACCATGGCCAGGGCCGGGATCAGATAGAGCACAAACGTTCTATGCGATCGGTTTACGATTCGGCAGCACAAAGGACCGCAGCAATCTGGCAAATCTGCCCCATCAATCAATCCGTCGCAATCGTCGTCCTTGCCGTTGTGGCAGTTGCCCATGCCTTCGCTCTCGATCATGCCAGGGTGGACCAGCGGATCCGAGTCATCGCAGTCGATGCCCGCGCACTCTGCCGTGTATCCCCAGAGCGTTTCGAAGTCGGGATCCACTCCTCCGCCAAAGCCGTCGGCGTCGGCGTCGATGCAGGCCGCGTCGTGGTAGATCTCGAGGTCGTAGTCCCCGGGTAGGCCGTCATACCCGTAGATCCATACTCCCATAATCATAGGGAAGTCCCATCCGCCGTCTTCGAGGAAGACTCCGCCCATGGTCTCCGGCACATAGAGCCAGGCATCGCCGCCGAAGATGTACCAGTCGAGCTCGTACACGGTCCCCTCGGGTCCGTCCGGATCGAAATAGGCCAGCCACAGCATGTCGTAGTCGCTCTCGCAGTCGAACATCATGTGGAAACCATAGAAACCCGGGCCGGTCATCTCGTACTGGTAGAAGTCTTGGTCGCCTTCCTCGCCCACGGAGCTGATATTCCCGTGGACCGTGAAGAATCCTTCCTCCAGGACGCCCAGATCGTGGACGATCCCGGCAGAGATGTCATCGTTCGGCTCTTCTTCGTCGATTCCGCAGGGGAGATCGCCGTCCGGGACCGGGAGGATCTCCTCGCCTAGCCAGAGCTCCATGCCTACGCAGTCCTGGTCGATCCCGTCGCCGCAGATCTCCACGGCGCAGGGGTGAACGGCGGGGTTGGCGTCATCGCAATCGGAGCCGCAGGTCTCCTCGTCGTACCAGGTGTCGGCATCAACATCGTCGGCGGCGACCGCGGTGATCGAGAGGCCGTAGTCGCCCACGTCGTAGAGGCCGTCCTCGTCCATGTCTCCTGGGGAGATGCCGAACCAGAAGTCCGTGCCGTGCTCGGCTCCGTCAATGGCCCAGCAGGCGGCCTCCTCGGTGATGCCCTCATACGTTATCGTGAGGGTGAGCATCACCCCGGAGGCCGGGAGGTCGAACATATAGTAGTCGTAGTCGTAGGCTGAACAGTAGTTCCCCTCGACCTCCGTTGTTTGGCCAAGGGTCAGAGCGCCGAGGTCCTGGGCCTCTGTCTCGTCGTCATTGGGCTCTGTCTCGCTGACCTGATCTCCCACGAGCAGGCGGTCCGCACCGGAGCAGTCCTCGTCTACACCGTCGTCGGGAATCTCGAGGGCGCACGGATGGATATAGGGGTCCAGATCGTCGCAGTCGGAGCCGCCGCAGGTCGCGTCATAGTAGACGTCGCCGTCCAGGTCGCTGCAGGGAGTGTGGAGCCAAGTGATCGCGTAGGATGGAGGAATGCCCTCGACCCCGCCGACGTAAATGTAGAACTGATTGATGAAATAGACGCCCTCCACGACCTCACCGTACGGGTCGATGGCGTAGGAGCCCTCGAATGGGCAGAGAGCCGGTGAAGGGTATGGATACTCGAAGTTCAGGTCCAGGATATAGAGCATGTCGTCATCCGCCTCGCCGAGGAACCACACATTGTAGACGTTCTCTTCACTGCAGTCCGGCTCGAATGCAACGGACAGGTCGAGGATCCCTTCCTCCTCCAGGTCGAATCCGAAAAGGTCGTCGTCCCCTGCATACCAGCCGTCGAAGTCGAGGGTGTCGAGAGTGCCGTTGAGGATCGTCGTCTCCCCGGTGGGAAGTGAGCCGATCAGACCGTTCCATGGAGAGGGGGGCCATGTAATGCCGTCCCAGTCGTTCGGCTCAAAGTCGGCCTCGTCGAGCACAAAGTCGCGCCCGGAGGCGATTCCCCGAAAATCCATCTTCCGGAGGTCGGCCCTGTCAAAGTGTCTGTCGATGATCCTGGCTTGGATGGACCGGACGCTCAGCCCGGTCGGCCTGAGTTCCAATGCCGGCTCCAATGCTGCGTTCACGCCGGAAAAGGTGATCAAGGTCACACAGAATACCGTGCAGATTATCTTGTATTTTTTCATCAGCCCGCTTACCTCCTACTCCTTAATCGCTACCTGAAACAGTTCACCTCGGTAATCGAATACGATCCAGTCCGGCATGATCTCCACGACAGTGGCCCCATGGATCTCGTCGCCTTTCCGAAGGCTCCTGTGGTTCACCATGGCGAATCTCGCCTTGGGGTCTTTGCTCCACACAATGGCATTGATCTTTAGGTCCAGCCCTGCCGGAAGGCTGCTATGTGTGACCGTTGCCGGCTCTGAATAGGGTTCCTTGACGAAATCCGTGTCGACCGGAGGGTCTGATAACTCTGCCGGTCGCTCATCCCTGTCCGCCTTCACCGCATCCATCATGCCGGCCTGCTGTCCGGGGCCCCGAAGATCAGCCACTTCTTTCCGTGCCTGGGCCGGCAATCCTTCGTCCAGGTCCTCCGTGCCGGTCGTCGAGATCGATGCCGGAGACTGGGGTGTGGGCGGGGGGCCGGTGAAAGACAGGGAAAGTATCAGGGTCGCTATGGAGGCCCCCGCACACAGCAGAATGACGAGTATCCACGTCCGCCACGGTCGAACCGGGGAGGGGGACCGGGTGGATTCCTCTTTTGCCACTTGCTCGAACAGGCCTCTTTCAGGAAGCTCCCGCCTCTTGTCGGATTCGATCTTCTTCAGGGCATCAAGAATCGTGCTCATCTCGTCAACCACCCATCTCTTCTTCTCCTGATTCATCTGCGGAGAGGCTTGGCATCGCGAATTGTTCCATCATTCGATAGAGGATGATCTTTGTATAGGGCCCGACAATGCCGTCTCCGGCTATATTGTTCGCCAGCTGAAGCGAATGGATGGCGCCCTGCGTCTCTTGGTCGTAGACCGTGGTGGGATTCCCTTCGAGGTAGCCCAGGCCTATGAGATTCATCTGGAGCCATTCCACCGCCTCCCCGGCCGATCCGGGTCCGAGAAAATGGGGAAGGTTGTGGAAATCCTTCCAGAAGATGAATGCACGCCCGAACCAGAAATCGCCGATGAACTCGGTGGGCACCTTCTCCCCTTTCACGAGCCACGGGGCGAACGTCCCTTGCTGATCGACGATCTCGAGGAGGGCTATATATCTGGGGCGGTCCGCACCGGGGATGTTGAGCTCGAGCAGGGCCGGGAGATCGAACAGGCGCAGGAGGCCCAGGTTCCCCTGTATGGCAAGGTGATTGAGGCCTATTGCACTGCCGAAACTTATGAGTGGGTCGATTACAGGATCTGCAGGGAGCGCTTCGAGGGGAGTCTCCACGCCCCAGCGATTCGATATCGCCTGTAGAGAATCCTTGAGTGATTGCTCCGGGTCCAGGCCCATAATGAACTCCCGTGCAGCCTCAGGATCGAAGGGAATCGAATTGCCCGTCCAGACTTCTTCCAGGGGGCCGGCTTCCGCAGCAGGCAGAATCTCCACATCTCCTCTGCCCGTCTCCCCGGCCTCGTGCAGCGGAGCGAGCTCGGTCTGTCGGGTGAGGTCTACCCCCTCAGCAGGCAGGATCGGCTCATCGGCCATTATCAGGTCACCGGGGGCCGGCTCTCCCGGGGGGAGGATATCAGGGGATGAGAGGAGGCCATCCGCTTCGGCGGGCGGAGCGATACTCTCCACGGCGATCCGCTGTTGAAGCTCATCGGTCACAAGGGTCGACTCTCTTCCGAGCAGGGTGTATCCGACGATTGCGATCAGAGCGATCGAGGCGGCGGCGAAACCACTGGCGACCCACCTGCGCGGCCGGCGAGGCTCCCGCACAGGCGTTCCCTTGATCTCGCGCATCGCTCTGTTCACAATGGCCCGGCTGATCGTCTTTTTCCCGGCCGAAAATCCGGCGAGCAGACAGCGGTCGCAGAGAACGTTGATCAGCCTGGGCACCCCTCCGGTCCTGCGGTGGATCGTCTGCAGTGCTCCCGGCGTGAAGCGGACCTTGTTCGCCCCGCCGGCCACATCGAGACGATGTGTGAGGTACTGGATCGTCTCCTTCCGGTCGAGGGGGCCGAGGTGGTATCGGACCGTGATGCGCTGATTGAGCTGCTCGAGCTCCGGCCTGGCCAGGACCTTTCTGAGTTCGGGCTGGCCCATGAGGACGATTTGAATGAGCTTTTCCGTTTCGGTCTCGAGGTTCGAGAGGAGGCGGATCTGTTCGAGAACCGAGGGCTGCAGGTCCTGAGCCTCGTCGATGATCAGCACGATGTTCTTTTTCTCTTCCCGCTGGCGAAGGAGGTGGGCGTTCAGGGCGCTCACGAGAGCCTTCTTGCTCACCCCGTCGATCGGTATGCCGAGGTCTTCGTTGATGCTCTGAAGGAGCTCGGTGGCCGTGAGGTCCGGATTGAATATGAGGGCAACGCGAGTGTCGTGGTCGAGCTGCCCGAGAAGGGTCCGGCACAGGGTCGTCTTCCCGGTGCCGATCTCACCGGTGATCTCTATGAAACCGCCGCGCTCGCGGATTCCGTAGAGCAGGTGGGCCAGCGCCTCCCGGTGCTGATCACTGAGGAATACGAACTTCGGGTCGGGAGTGATGTTGAAGGGTTTTTCGCCGAAGCCGTAAAAGGCGGTGTACATGAATCGCGTTCCTCGTTCCGTCCGATGGGGCCGGCACCTTTAGAAGAAAGCCATGATCTGCCAGGCCATGGCCCTGCCCGCGGGGATGAACATGTGTTCCTCCACGCAGTGCGCGAAAGTCCACTCCCCTCCCTGGGCCCGGCTGAGAGTGATCGTGGCGTCGCAGATGGCCGTGGCCCCGACCTGCTCATGGTTGGAGAAGACCACGTACCAGGTGGCGGCGTAGGGCACCGTAAAGGACAGGGTGCCCGATGATGATTCGCGTGCGACTTCGTGAGCCTGGAAGGCCAGGCCGTTCGAGAAGAGCTTGTAATTGAAGTCGTCGCAGATGAAGAACAGGGTGCGTCCCGGCGCGAACCGCTCCGAGAATTCCTGTCCTGTCAGTTTGTTTGTCCCGTGGCAGATCTGATGCGGGAGGGTATAGTCGATATCGATCCGGTAGCCGGGGGGGCTGGAGGGTAGGAAAGAAGCCTCGGTCACCTCCAATACCGGCTTTGTACCCTCGACCGTGACATCCCACGTGTAGGTCTCCCCCGCGACCGTCACGTCAACGGTTTTTAGGTATTTCTCGGGATAGCCGCCCAGGGCGGTGTCCACCCGGGTGTAGGCGGCCCGAGCCTCTCCGATCTCGATGGAGAAGGTCCCTTCCCCTTGTCCGAGAGTCCACAGGACCGGGAAGTAAGAGAGCCCATAGCGGAATCCGGCCGAGAGCTGGGATCCGTCGACCGGGCTTCCCAGGAGGTCGCTCACGGAAACGTTCAGCGTGCAGGTGTCGCTGTACTTGGGCGTCACGTTCCAGGAGTACCCGTCGCCTCTCGTTCCCATGGCCATGTACATCCGCCACCACCCGCCATCCCCGTCGTCTTCGTCGTAGGACTCGAAGTTGTCGATCATGACGTTGACCGGCTCCCACTGGTGCCAGCTTCCATCGAAGAATTCGTTCCACACGTGGTCGTTGCCGATGGCCGAGATGTTGACACAGGGGATGAGGGCCGCTCGTGCCGCGGCCGAGGTGAAGTCGGCATGCTCCCCGCAGCGCCCGACGTGAATGGCGTAGATCCGGACCGGCTGGATCGGGCGCTCCGTGCCCGAGGTGAAGTCGAGGCAGTCGAGGATCCACTGGGTAATGACGCCGATGGCGCCGTTGTCCTCGAGGGTGCCGTACCGCTGGTTCCACAGGGTGTCAACGCCGGCCAGCTCTTCACTGAGAAGGGGGTATCCGGGATCGGCATGGTTGAAGAAATAGGATCGCCAGAACTTGCCGTTCGGCGGCGGCGACACTCTCCCGGTATCCGGGTTTATGTACAGGGGCCATTCGTCCTCGATCTCGGGGTGGACCACGAACCAGTAATAGTCATCCCGATCGAGCTCGTAGGTGCTCACATCTTTGTCCGGGTCGCCGATCCAGTACCTCGCCGTAGTGTAATAGTCCCCCCCGGAAACGGGATCTCCGTACTCGACGAGGTCGACGTAGTCGAGGAGCGGGTCATGGTCGTACAGGGCAGTGGCGTTGTCGACCAGGAGCTCCTCGTCGAAGTCGGGATCGGTCAGGACCTCGGGAGAGAGGTGGGCTATAGAGAAGGCAATTTCGTCGATGGTGTCGGGGTTCTCCACGGCGAGGATGACCTGGGCGTAGCGGATCTGGTTTGCCGTGTCCAACCGTGTGAACAGATCGGCCAGGCCATCATAGAGCCAGGACGGAGAGTCGGCCAGTGCCTCATGGCACTCGGCCGGAAGTAGATCGACCGGATCGATGCTGACCGGCGTGATTTTCCCTTCGCAGCCGAGGCAGACCATGATGATCGCCGTCACGGTAAACAGGCCATATTGTGCATAATTCCTCATGATACTGCACTCCCTTCTTATTCCATGTTAGATCCTCATGGAGCAGTGAATGGAAAGAGCCTATTATTCTATCTTAAATCTGCGGGAGTGGAAAGAGTCAGACCGCTGTTTTTCCGAGCCGTAATGAATTTGCCGGCGGGCGCCAATCCAGGGCCAGCTCGAGGAATTGCCGGAAGATCTTAGCCGTGGCCCCCCAGATTAGCTCGTCCCTGTAGCGAAAGAAGTAGACCGGGTACTCCGATCCCTCCCAAGTCCACAGCTCCTCCCAGAAGTCGTGATTATCGAGAAACGTTTCGATGGGGATGTCGATGAACTTCGCGATCTCTGTGCGGTTCACCCGAAAGGGGTATGGGTGAGGGATCATTCCTACAAACGGTGAGATTACGAAATGGGTCACCGTCGTGATGTCATCCAGTCGCCCCAGGACCCTGACATCGGAGGGAGCGATCCCGATCTCTTCCTCTGCTTCGCGAAGGGCGGTCTCCTCCAAGTTCTCGTCCCCTTCATCCCGGAGTCCGCCGGGAAAGCAAATCTGACTTTTGTGATGAGCGACCGTGTCCGTGCGCTGGTTGAAAATGATGTGACAGCCATCGTCGCTTTGGTAGATGGGGATGAGCACGGCAGAGGATCGGAACCTGGAGTCTCGGATCCGTCGGAGAGGGCGGCCGGAAAGAACTTTCTTGATTGCATTTTCCAGGTGCAGATGGGGTGGGGTCGGCTTTGATATTTTTGATTCTTTCCTCACGAGCACTCCTTTTTTTTGAAATCGTGAGGAAACAATCTAACCCATCATAATTGAAAAGTCAAAAAAAAGCTGAGCGTAAAACAGCTCCGGATTTGCTTGACTCTTCGATGGCCCTTTGCTAATGTTCATTACAATAATAAGGGGCACAGCTCCCACCTGAAAATTAACTTCAGATACGTACTGCCTGGGAGGCTGTCCGAGAATAGGTTCGTCGCGAGGCCGAGCGAAAATGTTGTGGGCCTGCCAACGTAGCCCATGACATTTGCAGCCGGCCGCAGCAGAGGCTATTCTCGGACAGCCTCCTTGCTATGATGTCAATCAAGGGTGCAACGTGGTCGATGGAGATTTGAAAGAGCGTCATAGCCTCCTCTTCGTGGACGACGAGCCCGCCATCCTGGAAAGTCTGGAGATCGCCTTTGAGGACGACTATGATGTCCTCACCGCCGGCAGCGGAGAGGATGCCCTCGAAAAACTCCGGGATCACCCGGATGTTTCTTTGATTATCGCCGACCAGCGCATGCCGGGGATGACGGGCGTAGAGTTCCTCAAACAGAGCATGGAGATCCGCCCCCATGCCGTCAGGATGATCCTTACCGGCTATGCCGACATCGAAGCTGCCATTGATTCCATCAATTCCGGTCGAGTCTACCGCTACATCACCAAACCAGGGGAGCCGGATGAGCTCAGGATGGAAGTGCGGCTGGCCCTTGAAAAGCATAATCTGGAGAATGAGAACAGGAGCCTTGCCCGGGCCCTCCGGATCGCCAATGAAGCACTGAAGAGGGAAAACGTAACGCTTCGCCGGGAGCTGAAGAAAGGGTATCGGTTCGAAGGGATCATCGGCACGAGCCGGGCATGGCAGGATGTGCTCAATCTCGTCGAACAGGTGGCCCCGACCGCCGCGACAGTGATCATCGAAGGCGAGAGCGGCACCGGCAAGGAGCTGATTGCGCGGGCGATCCATTATAACAGCCCGCGGGCCGATCGCACTTTCATCAGTATTAATTGTGCGGCCATCCCGTCCCACTTGCTGGAGAGTGAGCTCTTCGGCCATGAGAAAGGGGCGTTCACAGGAGCTGTTTCGGCCCGGTCCGGCCGGTTCGAAGAGGCCCACCAAGGCGCCGTCTTTCTCGACGAGATCGGCGAGATGAGCCGCGAGCTCCAGGCAAAGCTTCTTCGCGTGCTCCAAGACGGCGAGATCATGCGCCTCGGCAGCAACCGGGCGCGCCGCGTCGATGTGCGTGTGATCTCCGCCACGAACCGGGACCTCGATCAGATGGTAAGTGCCGGCGAGTTTCGGGAGGACCTCTTTTTTCGTCTCAACGTGATCCGGATCAAGCTCCCGCCCCTCCGGGAAAGGCGCGAGGACATTCCACTTCTGGTGGAGCACTTCATACGGAAGTGCGGCGGCGGCCTCGGCAAGATCCTATCCGGCATCGAAGAGAAGGCGATGGAGGCCCTCATGGCACACCCTTTCCGGGGAAACGTTCGGGAGCTGGAGAATATAATCGAGCGGGCCACGATCCTTGCCCGCGGGGAGCGGATCGTCCTTGAATGCCTGCCACCCGAGATAGCCGACAGCGAGCCTCTGGAGTTAGGTGAAGGAATCGATACGCCCAAAAATCATCTGGAGCTCAAAAAAGCCAAGGCCTATGCCAGGGAGAAGGTGGAACAGTCCTTCCTCAACCATCTTCTCAGGGAAACGAACGGGAACGTGACGGAGGCGGCAAAGCTAGGGAATACCAACCGGAGTTATCTACAGCAGCTGATCAGCAAACACCACATTGACATTCGATCCTTTAAAAACCTTGATGGATGAATCCTATTTCGATGCGATCGTAGTCGGGGCAGGGCCTGCGGGGAGCTCCGCAGCTCTCGGGCTGGCCCTGCGCGGCGTGCGTACGGCATTGGTGGACCGGTCTGTATTTCCGCGTGAGAAGGTCTGCGGCGATGCGGTTGGTAGAGCCGGCGCCGCCGTTCTCCATGAATACGGCCTGATCCAGGCGATCGAGAAGGCGGAGGCCCTCCGGCTGAAGGGCATTGTCGTAGTGACTCCCGAGGGCGAGCGCCTGGGATTGGACCTGTCGTCCGGTGGGCAGGAGCTCGGGTCGGGCTTCATTTTGCCGAGGAAGGATCTCGACAGCCTGCTGGCTGGAGCAGCTGGTGAGGCCGGGGCCATTCGAATCGAAGGACTTCGGGTAACAGGCCCTGTCATCGAGGATGGGGTCGTCTGTGGAGTGGCGGGTGGCAGGAACGGGAAACATACTGTGCTTCGTGCCGGGGTGGTAGTGGCGGCAGATGGGGCCTTTTCGGTTCTGACCAGGGCGATGCGCGGCGGGGGAGGGGATCGTGAAAGGACCATGCTGGCCGTGCGTGCGTATGCCAGCGGAATCGATCCGATCGAGGAGGGGCGCCTTGAGCTCTACTACGAAGACACGATCCTTCCAAGTTATGCATGGATCATCCCCTTGGGGGCCGACCGCGCAAACATTGGCTTTTTTGCCGGCCGCAGCCAGATCCTCCGGCTCGGCTCCACCCTTTTTCGTGCCTATTCACAATTCCAGAAGAGATGTCCCGCATTCCGCAGGCGTCTGGATACGATGCATACAATAGAGCCAATCAGCCGGGGTGCTCTGCGGCTGGGACCTCCGGATGGTCCGTGTGTGTACCCGGGGATGCTTATCGTGGGGGAGGCGGGCCCCTTTACGGATCCCTTGATCGGCGAGGGAATCTCTGCAGGCCTCGTCACGGGGAGGCTCGCGGCGGAAGCCGCGGCGGCGGCTCTGTCTGCAGGAAATTTCTCTTCCGACGGTCCATTGGGCGAATACGAACACACATGGCGCAGGGATCTTGGACCTCGCCTCATCGAATCTCTTCAGCTCAAGAAGGCTGTGGTGCGCGATCCGTCCGCCGTATCGTTTGTGTGGGCGCCCCATGGGGGAATGAACACAGAGAGGCGATCGTCCGATGACCCTGTCGAACGAGCTCCGCTAGCACTCTTTGACCGTTACAAAGACCGGAATGAAAGGGTTTGGAAACATCTCGATGCGTATGTAAAAGAGCTGACACCCTCCCTGTCGACCCTATGGCGTAAGTTCGAGGGGCGCATGGCGGCATGCAGCGCACAGGGAGATTGCCGTGAATTTTTCGAACGGCCGCGCCATTCCTTCCCAGCTCTTCCACTCCACTGGTGGATCGAGGAGGCACTGGGATCGCAGGCCGGCAATGCAAGGACGGAACGCCTCGCTTTCAGCACATTGCTCCTCTATTTTTACCTGCGCATCCAGGATAACCTGATCGACGAAGATGAGGAGAGGGAAGACAGGCAGTTCCTGTACCTTTGTAATCCATTCATTGGTTCTTTTTTTGCGATTTATCAGGAGATTTTTCCCTCCGGATCCCCGTTCTGGCGATCATTCGATGCGATATGGGATGAGTTCTCGGAAGTGTCAGCCCGAGAGAAGATTGCGGGTCCGACATGCGCAGTCAGAGACGACGAATTATTACTGCTTGGTTCCAAGCTTCTGCCCGGGGCGATTCCAGCCGTTGCCATGGCGCACATGGCCGGACGCGAGGATGATGCAGAGGCCATTGTGGAGATGACCCGATGGCTTGGTCTTGGAATTCAGTTGATGAACGACTTCTTCAACTGGAGGACCGATCTCGCCCTGGGCCATGAAACCTACTTCCTGGACAAGCTGTGCAGGCATAAGGAGCAGAAGCTGCGCGACCGCATGGCGGCTATCTACCAAGCGATGATACGATCGCCGTTTCTCAACAACTATCTCAGTAGAGCGACTGATGCACATCGGCAGGCATGGAAGGAGGTGTCTCACCTTGGAGGCGAGACCTTCAGGGCTTACATCGAATACAAGATCGGTCTCATCGATGGGATACGGAAGAATGTCATTCGCGGCCAGCTTGAAGCAGCATTTGGTATCAAGGAGCCGATAGCCTGAAGCAGAATTTGTCCTTTAATGAGCTGTAGTAAATTTTAAGATAAAATATTGGCAATAAAAGGAAAAAAATACTAGTATTATTTTTCATCAGTTGCTATTATGCATTTCAGCAAGTGCTATTATACATTCCAGAAAATCCAAAGCGACCACTAAAGAAAGGAGAAATGTGATGGCACGAGCAGTCAAGAAAAAAGCTGCGGTGAAGAAGGCAGCGAAGAAGAAAGCGGCAAAGAAGAAAGATGAGGCAAAGAAGAAGGCTCCTGACAAGAAGAAGGAGAAGATCAGAGGAGCG
>CAZFWM010000036.1:0-35835 GCA_964522545.1 uncultured Thermodesulfobacteriota bacterium | reverse complement strand
TCTATCTATCGGGAATCATTGGATAAGACTGTCTTTGAGCGGTGGGAACTCCTGGCTAAGAGATGGCTCAAAGGGAGGAGAGCGGCTGGGCCGGTTCGGCCTCTCTTCCGCGTCCGGAGCGAAGGGCACGGAGGAGGGAGAGGGCGATGAAGCGATCCGAATCGACGACGGCACGGCCGAGATCTATGCGGGCGCCGCTGACTCGTCCCTGGTCCTGGCCAATCGGTTTGTCGCGTCCTCCCCGGTCTCGCTTCGCGCGGTCTCCTTCTACACGAGCGGCTGGGCCGCCGGGGACGAGGCCGACCTGATCGTCTACGAGGACCCAACCGGGGCGGCTCCGGCACCGGATCCGTCCATGGAGGTCTGGCGCACTACCGTGGTGCTCGGCGGCGGGGGATTTCAGGAAGTGCCCGCGGACGAGTGCCCCGCGATCAACGCATCCGGCACATTCGGGGCGGCCTTCTACGCGGCCATGGCGAACCGGGCCGGAAGGAGCTACACTCTCGGCATCGATACGGCCGGGCCACAGGCCGGAACGTCATACGTCTCCACCGATGGCTGCGATACCTATGCCCCCCTTTCCGGTATCCCGATCATAGACGGCAACGCCATGATTCGGGTATATTTAAAGGAGGCCGGGACCTGCTTCATCGGAACGGTCGAGCGATAAAACGGACATGGCTCAACTGAAAAGGAGACCTCCATGCTGGAAAGAGCCGCCGAAAGGCTGAAGGACATCTCGGAACGGATCGAAAAACTACGAGGTCATCTTTGACCTGGAGAAAAAGCGAAAACGCATAGTCGAGCTGGAGGCGATCTCCTCCAAGGCCGAGTTCTGGACCGATAACGACCGTGCCCAATCGGTCATGAAGGAGCGGCGGGCCCACGAAAGAGTGGTCGAGCGATTCGATCTGTTGATCGGAGAGGTCGAGGAGGCCTCGATCCTCCTCGACCTCACGCGCGAGGAGGATGACGAGGAGCTGGACCGCGAGCTGGACGAGAAGCTCCGGGCGAGCGCCGCCGGCATCGAGCAGTTCGAGTTCGAGCACATGCTCCAGGACGAGGACGACCCGAGGGGCGCCATCGTCACCATCCACGCGGGCGCAGGGGGCACCGAGGCCCAGGACTGGGCGGAGATGCTGCTTCGCATGTACCTGCGCTGGTGCGAGCGCCACGGTTTCGAAACAGAGATCATCGACGCCCTGGACGGCGAGGAGGCGGGACTCAAGAGCGTCACCTTCACCTCCCGCGGGGACTACGCCTACGGATACCTCAAGGCCGAGATCGGAATCCACCGCCTCGTGCGCATCTCCCCCTTCGACGCCGGCGCCAGGCGCCACACCTCGTTCGCTTCGGTCTCTGTTTACCCGGAGGTCGGCGAGGAGATCCCTATCGAGATCAACGAAAGCGATCTCAAGGTCGACACTTATCGCTCCAGCGGCGCCGGGGGCCAGCACGTCAACAAGACCGACTCGGCCGTGCGGCTCACCCACCTTCCGACCGGCATCATCGTCCAGTGCCAGAGCGAGCGCTCCCAGCACAAGAACCGGGCCACGGCATTGCGGGTCCTGCGCGCGCGGCTCTATGAGAGCCAAAAACAGGAGGAGGCGGAGCGCCGGGATGCGATCCACAAGGAGCAAAAGGAGATAGCCTGGGGGAGCCAGATCCGCTCCTACGTCCTGCAGCCCTACCGCATGATCAAGGACCACCGCACAAACATCGAGATCGGCAACGTGGATGCCGTGCTCGACGGGGACCTGGACAAATTAATCACCGGCTTCCTGATCAGCAGACAGGAGGGGGGCGGCTGATAACGCAGTTAAGCTAATAAGCCGCGTATTCGAATCGAATGCAAATTAATTGATTGAAGTTGGGTGTGGGCACGGGCACGAAAAAAACTAGCACGCCCATTCTGCCCCGAAGGGGCCACCTCACCCCCGCCTTCGGCGCGCCCTCACGATGGCGATGGCGAAGAGGACCGCACTCACCGCACAGCATGCCCAGGCAAAGAGGTCTCCGTACCGGGTGTAGAAGGTCGTCCCGGCTCCGCCGATCCGAATGGCTCCCGTCAGCACATCCCGCTCGAAGATTCGAGTGCGCAATTGGATCCGACCCGCAGAGTCGATCTCGGCGCTTATACCCGTGTTGGCCGCCCTCACCACGGGCACCCTGTTCTCGACGGCCCGAAACGCCACCATGGCCAGGTGCTGGTACGGCGCGCTCGTGGCCCCGAACCAGGCGTCGTTGGTGATGTTCACGAGAAACTCCGCGCCGGACGCGATGAACCGCCGCCCCAGCTCCGGGAAGATCGCCTCGAAGCATATCACCACACCGAAGGAGCCTCCGGGAAAGGTGAAGGTGACCGGCTCCTCTCCGGGCGAGAAGTCACCGGCCCCTGAAACGAGCTTGTTTACAAAGGGCACCGGATTGTACTCGCCGAAGAGCACCAGGTGGAGCTTGTCATAGTGTTCCATGACCTCGCCCCGGGGCGAAAGGAGATAGGCCCTGTTGAGATAGCGCATCCCTGAGCTGTCCTGGGTGTACGCCGGGCACCCGAAGAGCAAGTGAACCCCTGTGTCGCGGGCGATGCCTCGCACGTAGGCCGCCCACTTTGCGTCGGACTGGAAGTAGAAGGGGGCCGCCGTCTCGGGCCATACAACGAGATCGGGTCCCGGGCCTCCGGGCCGGGACGCCGCAACCGTCTTCTCCGTCAGCTCCCGGTAGATCCGGATCGCCTCGGTCTTGAACTCCTTGTCCCACTTCATCTCCTGGGATATGTTCCCCTGGACCAAGGCCACGTTGATCCAACGCCCTTCCCTCTCCATAGACCTCTCCAGGGCGTCGAGCCTCCAGAAGCCATAGCCGAGAGCGCTCCAGATCAGGACGTTTGCTGCGCACATCCAGGCGAGCAGGCTCCTGCGCTCACCTGGGTCGTCGGCGCGCAGCATTCGGCAGAGGACCGCGTTTACTCCCATCACGAGAAACGAGACACCGTAGACCGAGGTGATATCGGCGATCTGAATGAAGGGGAGCGCACTGGACTGGGAGTAGCCAAGAGCAGCCCATGGAAAGCCCGAGAGGATGTGGCCCCGGGCGTACTCCAGGGCCACCCAGATGATCGGTGCGACTGCGACCTGTGGGAGCCCGTGATCGCTGACGAAGGCGGTACAGGCCGTGAAAACCCCGGTGTAGAGGGCGAGGAACAGGATCAGGAGGAGAACGATCGGAACACACAGGGGATAGGGGATGTTGCCGTAGACGCGCAGGGTGTATACGAGCCAGTACAGGACCCCGGCGTAGGCGAGCACGCCGCTGAGAAATCCCAGGCGAAACGCCCTCCCGGGCCTCTTTCCCTCGACCGCGACCAGGAGCGGTACAAAGGCGACCCAGGCAAGAGGAGCGAAGTCCGCCTGGGGAAAGATCAAGGTCACCATAAGGCCGGATACGGCCGCGAGAAATACGTCCCTCACTGTTGTTTCCTGTGTTAATCCGTGGCTAATATTATCCGTTTCGTCGAATTAAATGGTTACGGAACGCTCCTCACGCCAAACCGCGGTCGATCAGGGCCTCGTACAGTTCCCTCTCGGCCTTCTCCATCCGGGCCCTCTCGACTGCGTCCTCTTCGTGCTCGTATCCGAGAAGGTGCAGGAGCCCGTGAACCAGGAGGATGGCTGTCTGCCGCTCCACATTCACTCCGCCATGCCCGGCTTCTGTCGCGGCCGTCTCCACCGAGATCACGACATCTCCAAGGAGCTCGGGATTGATCGTGCTGAATTCCCCCTCGAGCATGGGAAAGGCGATGACATTCGTCGGCCTGTCGCGATCGAGAAAGCGCCGGTTCAATTCCTGGATCTCCTTGTCCCCCACGAGGACCACGCTCAGCTCGGCCCCTGCATTCCCGCTGATCTCCAGGGCGGCTTCGGCGGCCAGCCGGATCTTCTCAGGGTCGATCTCGTCAGAGCCGCGGCGGACATCGACCCAGACCTTCACGGCTGCTCCTTCCCTCCCGGAGCACTTGCATTACCGCACCCCGCCTGATCCCGCCGCGCCTCCCGGCGCTCATAGGCGGTGATGATATCTATGACCAGTCGGTGCCGGACCACATCCGTCTCCGAGAGATAGACAAAGGCGATCTCATCGATTCCCTGCAGGACCCCCTGGATCTCGACCAGGCCGGAGATCCTGTCCTCGGGCAGGTCCACCTGAGTGACGTCCCCGGTGATCACCGCCTTGGAACTTGCCCCCAGGCGCGTGAGAAACATCTTCATCTGTTCGGAAGTCGTGTTCTGGGCCTCGTCGAGGATCACATAGGAATCGTTCAGGGTCCGGCCCCGCATGAAGGCCAGGGGCGCCACCTCGATCACCCCGGTATTGACCAGCTTCAGGGCCTGTTCGAGATCCATCATATCGTGAAGGGCGTCGTACAGGGGGCGCAGATAGGGATTCACTTTTTCGTAGAGGTCGCCCGGAAGGAAGCCGAGCTTCTCGCCCGCCTCGACGGCGGGTCGCGTGAGAATGATGCGCCGGACCTCCTTGCGCGTGAGCGCGGAGACCGCCATGGCCATGGCCAGATAGGTCTTGCCCGTGCCGGCCGGTCCGATGGCGAAGACGATGTCGTGTCTTCGGATCGCGTCGACATAGGCTTTCTGGGTGACGCTCTTCGGGGTCACCACTTTGTTCGGGGAGGCGATGTGGATCACGTCGAGGAAAATGTCTTCCAGCCGCGCGGCCTTGTCCTTCTTCAGGATGCGCACGGCATACTCGAAGTCGGACGGGTATAGGGTATGCCCTTTTTGCATCACCTGGTATGTCTCGTGGAGGAGCTTGCGGGCAAGCTCTACCGATATGAACTCCCCCTCGATCGTCACCCTGCCGCCGCGCGCCCCCACACGCACTCCGAGACACCGCTCTATGATACGCAAGTGCTCGTCGTGCACCCCGTAGAGACACCTGGCAACGCCCGGGTCCTTGAACTCGATCCGGGAGACATGGTTCTTCACGATCATTCTCCTATGACGTGAACGAGGACCTCGCGCGTGCGCGGTCGGTTGTCGAAGTCGGCCAGCACGATCTGCTGCCAGGTCCCCAGAATGAGCGCCCCCCGGCTCAGGGGGACCGAAAACGACGGACCCAGCAGCGCGCTGCGCACATGGGAGTATCCATTTCCGTCCCCCCAGCGCCGGTCGTGGTCGTACTCGAGGTCCTGCGGTGCCATGCGCTCGATCGCACGTTTCAGGTCTTCCACGACACCATCCTCGTACTCGATTGCGGTCAGGGCCCCGGTCGACCCGGCCACGAAGCAGCTCACGAGGCCATCCCGGACCCCGCTCTCTTCCGCGGCCCTGCGCACATCATGGGTGATGTCGAGCAGGTCGGTCCCCGCCGTGGTCTGCCGTCTGATCGTACGAGTCTCGATCTTCATGTCAATCCCCTCTCCATATGATCAGGTGGTAGCTGTCGCCCCTTCGGAAGTAGCTCACCTGTCCGCCCCAGGACGCGGAGAGGTCTTCGGCGCGCAACAGGCCCTCCACGGTCAGCTCGGGCAGCGAGGCGGGGTAGGTCCCGGTCTCGATCCTGTAGATCTCGAGGGCCCGCTCCACCCTCTCCCGCTGGAGGAGCTGAAGATAGCGTGTGCTCGAGAAGGGCCCGCCCTGAAGGATCCCTCCCTTTGAAGACCCGGGAGAAAAGGTCAGAACCAGGAGCCCGACGAACAGAAGAGCCAGGAGGACACCTGCGGCCTGGCCCAGCCAGGCAAATCCCTTCCGGCCGCCCGGATCCGCCTCCCAGGCCGGGCTGAATTCGATCTCGCCCCGCCCACGAAGGGAAATTAAGGCCTCACAGGCCTGAAATTCTCCCAGCCTGCTCAGGTCGAGGATCTCCCTGATGCTCCGACTCCCATTGGCGAGGCTATAAATAAGGCGCTCTTGGGCGGACGCCTCTGCGCTCCCGGGAAAAAGACCTTCACCCCCCCCGGTCCCATCGTGGGGAAAGGGCTCGCCTGTGCCGGAGGAGGCGGTCCGGTCGATCCTGTGGACGATCTGATCGAAGGAACCTAGCCTGCGCCGAATCATCGGCATCTCATCGACCATCCTCAGTCCGTCGAGCAGCAGCGGCTCGATCTCGACGCACGGGTTGAGGAACGGGTCGAGTTCGACCCTCCGGGACTCGAAAAGAAACTCCCCCTCCTTCCACTCGAGGGCGTGAACCACGCTCTCGCGGAGCTGAAGATGTAGGATGTCCGAGAGATCCTCACGGGAGATCATATCGAGCCGCACCAGCACATCGCCCAGCATCTGCAGAGTGCGCTTCTGGACCTCGAGGGCGCGGCCGAGGTCTTCCTGGTCAATCATCCCGACGCGTACCAGCATAGAACCCAGGGCCTCGGGCGGGTGCAGCGTCCCGACGACCTTCCCCTCGGAAAACATCAGCTTGGTCAGACGATCGCCGTGCTCCAGTACCAGCTCCCCGGATTTGCGGTTCTGGCTTATGAATTGGAGGATGCTGACCATACCCAGGTCCTTGATCTCGCCTCGAAACGCCATAGACTCAGTCCCCGCGCCTTGCAGCGGCCGCGGCCGCCCGGGCCTTTCGCGATTCCTTTCGCACGAGGAGCACGGCGTCCGTCATCACCATCGCATAGAGTGCCGCCGCCGCCGCGCCATACAGGCCATAGTTGACCCGGTCGATTATGGCGCTCGCGAAAAAAGAAGCCGAGTCGAAATCCCATCGGTACTCCCACTGGAGGACCAGGAGGAGGAAGAGACCGAGATAAAGCCCCCCCCGCAGAGTCCTGCCGCTGAGGAAGTGCCCCAGGCCCGGGAGAAGCGCGCTCGAGATGAGATAGAGAAGATTGCGCCCAGTGCGATAGCGGTCTCTCATGCGAGTCCGCTCGATCCGCTTGAGCGGGTCGATCTGGCTGTCCTGGGTATAGATCTGATGGCAGGGGAAGCAGAGTCCATGGGAGACCCGGATCACCTCGGAGCACCTCTGGCATGCCGCCCCCCCGCACTGAAGGCAGACGCGCGAGCTTCTTATCTTGTATTTTCCCAGCCACTGTACGGCCGCCAGGGCCAAAAGAAGGCACAGGGCGAAGGGCCGAAGCGCCCGGAATGGAATCAGGGGCATCACCTCGCGCCAGGCTTTCCGGGCGGCGGCGCTTTTTCCCGACGTGGGGCGAAGGAAACGCTTTAACAGCGGGCCGGTCGGAAGATACGCATCGATCACGAAGCGGTTGATATTGGTAGGCGACCCTATGTAGACGTACTCATTGACCAGGTCGGCGTCTCTCTCCCAGGCCTTGCGAAACTCTGCTTCACCCTCGATCAGCTCGAAGCGGCTCTGGTAAATGAGGCTGAGGTTGTAGTGAGGGGCCGCCAGCCTCTCATCCAGGCGTACGGCCTCGCGGTAATGCTCCGCCGCCTCATCGCTCTGCCCGCGGGCGAACAGCACATTGCCCAGGTTGTTGTGTGCGATCGCCATGGACGGCTCGAGCTGCAGGACTTCCCGGTACCGCGCCTCCGCCTCGCCATAATCCCCGCGGCGCTTGCTGATCAGACCCAATGCGAACTGTCCTTGTTCATCCCAGGCATGCCGGTCCGCCCAATCGCGCAGATCCTCTTCTCTCCGCTTTGCCCACTCTCCATCCTTCACCTCGAAGATCTCCTGGATCACATCGCCCTCGGACGAAGGGAAGAAGGAGGCCATGGAGGTCATGATCTCCGGCGTGAAGGCGATGAACAGGGCCAGGGTGACGGACAGAATCTGCTCGCGGCGGCTCATGTACAGCCACAGCAGACAGACCGGAACGGCGAGGGTGAAATAGACGCCGAGGTGAAGAAACAGGGGGAGCAAGAGAACGATGAGGCCCAGGGGGGTGGCAGCCCAGTCAGGGATGGCATCCGGAAGACGGTCAGAGATGTCGTGGAAATAGGGCCTGCGATAGCGAATAATGATCGCACCTATGAACGTGAAATAGATCAAGAGCACCGTCTGACTGCAAAGGAACAGGGACTTTGCCACGGCTCCCCGAACTCCCTGGTAGGTACGAAGAGCTGCGCCCGCCCCTTTCAGGATTCCCTGCGGTATCTTCCAGATCTTCCACTTATGAAGAGTCCATTCGAGATAGCCACGAACCGCATGGGCGGCATACAGGTCGGGGGCCATCTTCTCGGCAAGTGAGGCGTAGTCGAGGGCCGCTTCCGGCCGACCGGCGTTATAGAGGCGCTCACCCTCGCGGAGCAGAGTCGCGGCGTAGATGGGGAGATTGCGGATTCCCTGGTCCAGCTTGGTTGAATAGAGCTGATTGAGAATCTCCCGGGCCTCGTGGCTCTCGCCCGCCCCGTTCCGCTCCTTCCAGGAGTTCCAGAGGGATTCGAGATCCTGATCGTCCCTGAGGAGAGCGACCTTTTCATTCGGACCTTCCCCGGCCGCACCCTCCCCGTCAGCGGAGGGAGACTCCATCCCTGCAGCCCCCTGTGTCAGGATCACACACAGTACAAGAGAGAGCATCAGGGGAATGAAACGCCCTGCCAGTCGATCTCCTCGATGTTTCACCTGAGTCACCAGGATCACCGGCCTCCAGGCCATATGGAAATCAGCAATATATCCATAAGGTTATGCTACCAAAGCCTCTTTACCTAAGCAAGGGTTCGTAGGGGCACGGCATGCCGTGCCCTTACGGGAGGACACATAGGTCCGCCCCTGTCTTTTCCTTCCCCCTGATCCCTGATCCCCGAAACCTGATTCCTTCCATCTCAAGGAGCCTGCGCTTGAGGTCGATCCCACAGGGCGCGCTGAATCCCCCCATGCCTCCATCGCTGCGGACCACGCGGTGACAGGGGACCACTAAGGGGCATGGATTACGGGCCATGGCGCCGCCCACGGCGCGTGCCGCTCCGGGTCTGCCCGCCTCCCGTGCCACTCCCTGATACGTGCGGACCTCGCCGTAGGGAATCTTTTTCGCTACGGCATAGATCTCTTTATCGAACCGGCTCAGCCCGGACGCATCCAGGGACGCTGAGAAGGCGACCGCCCGCCCGGCAAAGTAGGCCTGAAGGTCCCTCTCCAGGTCTGCAAGCCCTCTGGCCGCCCTCTGGCGCCAGGCGTCCCCCCCCCGGTCCGATGGGGCCGGCTCGTCGCGGGAGAAGGGATTCCCGGTAGCGCCTATCCCCAGCTTGTCCCGTACGCTTTGCAGCTCACTCTCCGGGAGGATGACTCGCCCGAGTCCGCCCGGTCCCCAGAGCGCGCCGCACCAGCCCATGGCTGTTTCCAGGATGAGGACCATGCCTCCAGGGGCTTCAATCTCGTGAATCATCGAATTCATCCTCCCCTTTTATTTTTCTGCGCAGAAGGCCTCGGAGCTCGGCTATCTCCGGGCTGCCGAGGAGCGCGGCGCAGAGAAAAAAGATGACCCCGCCTGCAGCGACCGAGAGGAGTAGATAGGCCGCCCGGCCTGCGAGCGAAGATGCGACCGACCACTCCACACGGCCGGCGATGAGCCAGATGCAGGACCCCATGACCAGCGACGCTAGGGCGACCCGGGCGCCCGAGGCGAGCACGACCCTTCCTCCAAGGCGGCCGAAGCGCCGGCGTAGCGCCACGATGAGAATGGCCAGATTCACGGCGGATGCGATCGAGAGCGCCAGGGCCAGGCCGCCGTGCTTCATGGGCCCCATGAGTACGAGACTCGCGGCTCCGTTCACGAGGAAGGCCACGAAGGCGGCCTTCACAGGTGTGCTCACGTCCTGGACCGAGTAAAACGCCTGGGAGAGTATCCGGGTTCCGGAGAAAGCCCAAAGACCCACGGCGTAGTAAAAGAGGGCCTGGGCCGAGAGGAGCACGCTCTGGCGGTCGAAGCTGCCCCGCTCGAAAAGGACATTGAGGATCGGGACCCGGAGAACGATCAGTCCCACCATGGACGGGAGGGCAAAGAAAAAAACGAGTCGCAGAGAGTCCGAAAGGGCCGCCCTCCACTCCTCATCTCTCTTCTCCACGACGAACCGGGACATGGATGGGAGGACCGCCGTGGCCACGGCGATGCCGAAGAGCGCCAGGGGGAGCTGCACGAGGCGGTCCGCATACCAGAGGTAGGAGACGCTCCCCTCGGGCAGGAGAGATGCGAGCAGCGTGCTTATGAAAATGTTGAGCTGGTACACGGCGGCGCCGAAGGCGGCCGGGCCCATGAGGCGACAGACGCGCCGGATGGGCGGCATGAAGATGTCGAAATGGGGCCGCAACGATATCCGGTGCTGCCGGAGAAAGGGGATCTGAAAGGCGATCTGGAGCGCCCCGCCGGCCAGCACTCCCAGGGCGAGGCCCATGACGGGGCGGTCGAACCAGCGCCCGAGCACGACGGCCCCGCAGATCATGCCTACATTGAGGAGGGCCGGGGCCAGGGCCGGGGCGAAAAAGTGCTTCAGGGAGTTGAGCACGCCCATGCTCAGGGCCAGGAGCCCGACGAAAAAGAGGTATGGAAAGAGGATGCGGTTCAGGGTGACGGTGAGCTCGAACTTCTCCGCTACCTGGACAAAGCCTGGGGCAAAGAGCCGGACGATGAGCGGTGAGGTGAGAATGCCCAGTGCACAGACGACACCGAGTACGATGGCCAGGAGAGTGAAAGAGGCCCGCGCAAAGCGCCTCGCCTCCTCTTCTCCCCGCTGGCCGAGCTGCTCGGTGAAGACCGGGACGAAGGCCACGGTGAGGGCGCCCTCGGCCAGGAGGCGGCGAAGCAGGTTGGGAATCCGGAAGGCCACGAAAAAGGCGTCGGCCGCGAGCCCCGTGCCGAAGAAGGATGCGATCACGATGTCGCGGATCATCCCCAGTACCCGACTCACCATGGTGGAGGCGCTCACCACGCCGGCCGCCTTCACGATTCGACGCGTCTCGGACATCCGTATCACCTGACCCCTGATCCCTGACACCTGAACCCTGAATTACTCATTTACCCCGGGCCTTTCGAAGGATCGCCTCATACAGCTCCCGCGCCACCGGGCCGGGCCGCCCTGCTCCCACTACGCGGTCGTCGATTCGAACGACCGGGACGACATCCGAGGTGGTGCTGGTGATGAACGCCTCGGTCCATCGCCCGGCGTGGCCGATCCGGACTGCGCGCTCCCGGACGGTCATGCCGGCCTCTTTTGCCAGCTCGATGACCAGGGCCCTTGTGACGCCCGGAAGCAGACGGTTCGTGGCCGGATGTGTAAAGAGCACACCCTTGTGCACGGCAAAAAAGTTCGTGCTGCTCCCCTCTGTGATCCAGCCTCCGGGCCGGAAGAAGAGTACCTCATAGGCGTCCGCCTCCAGGGCCTTCTGTTTCAACAGGACATTGGACAGGAGCTGGGTGCTCTTTATGTCGCATCGGCCCCACCGGATGTCCGGCTCGGTTACCAGAGGCACACCCCGGCTCCGGGCCTCTCCCGGGACCGGCTTCTTGCGGCGCACCGTGACCACCACGGTCGGACGGCTGTGGGCGGGGAATGCGTGTCCCCGCGGCGCTCGCCCCCTTGTGATCTGCACATAGACCAGGGCCTCTCTGTACCGGCTTTTATTGACCAGACTCCGGATCGTGTGCTCCATCCGGTCGAGCCGTGATCCGGGGTCGAGGCGAATCTCCTTCAGGCTGCGCCTCAGCCTGTGGATGTGCCTGTCGAGGAGAAACGGTTCGCCCCGGGAGGCGCAGATCACCTCGTAGACCGAGTCGCCGAACTGAAATCCTCGATCCTCGACCGGGACCATGGCCTCCCGAAGGGGCATCACTCTTCCATTTATATAAGCCAGGTCCGGCATTAGATTGCCCCTAAAAAAAAGGTTGCATCTTTCAAACTATATTTTTTGATCATGCAAAGTCCCTTGACCTTTTTTGAAAAAGGTGTAAGCTAGTACGTTTACGAAAAAAGGAACAATTACACAGTAAGGCCTCAGGCCTGAAAAACAGGGGGGTTCAAGGCCGGGATCTGCAGC
The DNA here is from genome assembly GCA_964522545.1 of uncultured Thermodesulfobacteriota bacterium. GTDB lineage: Bacteria > Desulfobacterota > DSWW01 > CAZFWM01 > CAZFWM01 > CAZFWM01. The sequence continues at coordinate 23,877 of CAZFWM010000036.1, read as the reverse complement.
AGGTCCGGGTGAAACCCGCTTTCCATTGCAGGAGGATTCTATCTTGGCCAAGCATCTTTCCACGATCAAACGTGCCAGGCAGAATGAAAAACGTCGCGCCCGGAACGCGGCCGTAAAGTCGAGCATCAAGACATCCTTGAAGAAGGTGACGGTGGCCATCGATGCCAAGGACCGGGAAGCCGCCGAGGCGGCCCTGAAGAAGGTCTCTCCCATGATCGACAAGGCGGCTTCAAAGGGAACGATTCACAAAAAGACGGCCTCGCGCAAGATCTCCCGGCTCACCAAGAAAGTCAATTCCATCGCCTAGCCCGGATCGGCGACCACCGGTAGAACCGGTGAATGCGCTCAGGTTACCGCAGGCGATCCCACGGCGCAAAGCTCCAGCACAAGTCGTTCGAGCAGCAAGGCCCTCGAGGTCCGCATCGATTTCAAGGCGAGATCGGCGTGCCTTATCTTGTGAAGGCTCTCCTCCAGGGCCGAGGCGGAGTACCGGCCTGCAAGGTCGGAAAAGAACCTCGCTTTGAATCCCTTGGCCCCAAGGACCCTGGCCAGCTCATCATCCCGTCGCCCCTGGTCTCTCATCTCCTTGACCAGACAGAGATCGCGGTACTGTCCGGCAATGAGAAAGAGGATCTTCACCGGCTCTTCCCCCTGCTCGAGCAGGGGCCGAAGGGCCCGAAGGGCATCGCCGGCCCGGCGGGCCTGGATGTAGTCAATCATCCGGAAGATGTTTTCAAGGCGCACATCGGCGGCGACCTCGCGAACGTCACTCCCCTCGATCTGCTCCCTCTCGCCGGCGAACAGAGATATCTTTTCGATCTCGCTCTCCAGCTTCTGAAGGTCCGCGCCTACAAGATCGATCAAGTCCGCCGTGGCCTCGATCGAAATATTCTTGCCACGCACGCGAAAATGGCCCTGGATCCAGTGACGAAGGTCCGCGCCCTCCAGGGCGTAGCAGGCCACGATCGTTCCGGCCGACTCGATCTTTTTGTAGAAGCGCCGACGCCTGTCGACCTTGTCGGCGATGAGAACCAGGCAGGTCGACGGAGAGGGTTTGTCCAGATAGGTGAGAAGCGCCTTCTGTGTTTCCTCGCGCAATGCCTCGATCCCGCGCACCACCACCAGGCGGCTGGGGGAGCAGACCGGAAGGGTGAGCAGGGTATCGAGCAGGTGCCCGGCATCCACTTCATCGGCCTGGAATGTGTCGACATTGAAGCCCTCCATGCCCGGTCCGATAATGACCTTCCTGATCTTGGCGACGGCTTCGACGACTATGTATTTCTCAGGCCCATAGAACAGATATACGGGCGAGATCTTTCCGGAGCCGATCATCCGGAAGAGCTGACCGGCCCGGATCTGTTTCTTTGCCGGCATAGAAACCCTTTCATGAAAAGATTTTTTCTGCCCTTTTTCTGGGTTTGGATTGGTCCATTACTGATTTCTGGTTCCAGAAATCAGAACCACATCATCTCACAGATCGACCGGGAGAGGTCACGTGCGATCCGGAGGAGCGCCTCCCGCTTGTTCTCGTCCGTGATGAGGACATCGGTGTGTGCATAATATTGTCCCGCGCCGCGCAGGGCGTCGGCCCGCCAGACGATCTCTCCGGTATCCACCAAGACCGCCTCGATCCTGGCCACCACCTCGATCCGGTACTTGAGTGCAAGAAAGTCCTCGGAAAAGGCGGCCGGCGATACCACGGCGGCGACCGTATCGCCCCGGATGATCAGATCGGCCTCGTCCCGTCCCGCCAGTTCGAACCCGGAACGCAGCGAAAGTTCCTGTCGCAGGGCATTTGTCAAGACCGCCTCGAGCCCGCTCTCCATGGTTTGGTTTGAAAAGACCGGGACAAAGACAAGCCAGGGCCCGTCCCTGTCCTGAGCCGGAAGGGTTCCGAAGCTGTACCCGCACCCCGACAGGGCCAGAGCGAAACACCCTAGTGCGACAACCAACGCCCGTTTCAAATCCCTCCTCCCTGACCTTAATACGGCACAGCCGTAACCAAAACATCTAAACACGGCATGGCAAATACGAAGCTGAGTCCTTAGTCAATAGTCAACAGTTCATAGTCGAGAGTTACATGCTTCTCACTCTCGACTGTAAACTGTAAACTTTCTCGGTTGACAACGGCGCGAAACGTAACATAAAGGGTCTGGGCGCACAAGATCCGAAAGAGATCCAGACGAGAACAGGACAATGCCATGGTGCGATCGGGGGGCAGGTCTTGCATTTGACCTTTTGAGATCATTGTGAAAATATCTCGAAGCTTATGGCCGGCTGCGATTGGGTCACCTGGCCCCGGAAATTCCGTCGCTCATAGAGATAGATGAAAAAATTGAAGCTACTCATACTCAACACAATGAACTTCCCGCCGGACCGCGGAGGGATCGCCTCTTACACGGGCGAGATCGCCACCCATCTGTGCGCCATGGGAGATGAGGTGACGGTCGCGACCTTCCCGGTCCCCGGGGCAAACACCTTTGATGCAGAGCAGCCTTACAAGACGATCCGGCGTAATTTCTATCGATTCGAGCTCCCGGACTCCCGATTACACCCTGTTCGCTTTCTCCTCCTCTATGGCCTCAAGATCGTCACCATGATCGCACACCTCACTTGGATCGCGCGCAGACACCGCATCGACGCCATCCACGTCATCGTCTGGAATCCCGGCGCCCTGGCGGCCTGGGCGGTCTCCCGTCTGGTCGGTGTTCCTTATTATGTCACGGCCCACGCCCGCGAGGTCTTTCTCCGTCGGACCAGCCGCTCCCGTCGGCTCATGCGTGCCGTCTTCAGCGGCGCACGCATGGTTTTCGCCGTGAGCCATTACACAAAGAGTATCTTGGTGCGCGAAGGTGTGCCGCCGGATCATATCAAGGTGATTCTCAACGGTACGGACGCCTGCAAGTTCCACCCGAACGTGAACACATCGCCCGTGCGAAAACGCTTCAGCCTGGACGGGAGGAGGGTGATCCTGACCGTGAGCCGTCTCGAGCCGCGCAAGGGGGTCGACCTGGTACTCCGAGGTCTCGGCTCGCTCGTGAAAGCCTTCCCTGACATCCTGTACATGGTCGTCGGGGACGGCCGCGAGCGGAGCCGGTGGACCGAGCTCGCCGGAGAGCTGGGCCTTTCCGAGCACGTACGATTCATCCACCGCATCGAAGAGGAGGAGATGATCCAGCTCTACGCCGCATGCGACCTCTTCGTCCTCCCCTGCCGCGAGCTCGTCGAAGGCGGTGAAGTCCTCGATGCCGAAGGCTTCGGCATAGCCTTTCTCGAGGCCAATGCCTGCGGAAAGCCCGTTGTGGCGGGACGCAGCGGAGGCGCCGTGGACGCGGTGAAGGACGGGGAGACCGGCCTGCTCGTGGATCCCCGGGACGAAAAGGCGATCTCCGGGGCCATCGAGCTCCTTCTCAGGGACCGGGCGCTTGCGGAGCGCCTCGGCAGAAACGGTCGGAAGCGAGTAGTCGAGGATCTCGACTGGCAACACTTGACACCACTCTATCACGAGGCCATGGTGAATTGAGCCGGGCCCGTTAGCAAGAATATTTTTTTAACTAATGAAATCAATTGGTTCTGAAACGGTACCTTCATTGAACGGATTGAAACGACTCTTCGCTCTCTCGGCGTCCCTCCACCTCTTCCTTCTCACCGTGCCGGACCCGGTTCATGCCTTCACTCCGAACACGATCGAGATCGGCCGGATCCAGGTCCACCCCTCCCTCGAGATTACCACGACCTATAACGACAACATCTTCGCCCTGAGCCACGACAAGGCGGACGACTTCATCATCGAGGTGAAGCCCGCATTCTCGCTCAACTATGGGATTCTGGACCACGCTTACCGCAGCCACCTGGTCTCGGACCCGTTCTATCTGACCCAGGAGTACCTGATCGACGTCCTCGTTCAGCGCCTTCTCTACCCGGCGGAGACCGGCGGCGAGCGTCGACGGAAGGTTACGGTGGGGGCGGCGGTGACGGACCGCGACAATATTCTGCGAACGTTTCTGTTTCGCCGCTACAATATCAGCCTGAGCTACGAGGCCAATGCGATCTTTCTCTCCGATTTCGACTACCTCAATGCCGTGGACCAGAATTTTCTCTTGCTGGCCGACGCCAAGCTCCCCGGGGGGCTCCTGTTTCGCCTCGAGGACTCCTTCGCCCAGAGCAGCGCCCTTGCGACGTACAGGCGTGATGTGATCAATTTTTCATCGGCCCAGCGTGCCCGTGGGACGAATTACCGTCACAACCTCCTCTCCGCCTCCGCCGGCTATATCTTCTTCGACGAATATACGATCTTGGCCGACTATCTCCATTACGCCTATGACCTCGGCTCCCTCGCGATCCCCTTGCTCGGTACTCTCACCGAGAGCGATCTCGGCCTCTCGCTCCACGCCGTCGGCTTGACCCTTACCAGCGCGGTCATCGAAAAGACCATCCTCTCCATACGCTATATGGCCGGCTTCATCGACGGCGACCTGTACGACGAAACCGTTCCCCTGATCATCTACGGGCAGGCCGCTGGCGCCTTGGTCCCTCTCGGCGAAATCGAAATCAGCTCCCTCACGGACCCGAGGAAGAGCCAGTACCACCAGGTTAGCCTTGGCCTCCAACGCCTCCTGACGCCGAAGGTCAAGCTGGAGGGCTTCATCGGCTTTCAGTGGCGCCGCTACGAGGATTGGCGAATCAATGTGGGAGGACTCCCGCTGCGCATAGAGCAGGAGGACTTCGACCGTATGGTGGCCAACGCCAGGATCTCCTGGCAAATCGTCCCTTATTACCTCCTCTCCCTCTCCTTTCACCGCCAGCCTGTGGAGATCGATCCCCGCACAGGCGGCGTATTCATCGACAACCGGGTGATCCTCTCCGGAAGTTACAACCTGCTCAACCGCTATGAGCTCTACGCATCCCTCTTTTACGGGAGAGATTTATACTACGATCAGATCCCGGTGACCCTGGAGACGGCCCGCAACGATGAACACGTGTACGGTGGGTCCGTCGAGCTCCGGTACCGGCCTCAGACCTGGCTCTCGGCAGCGATCCAGTACTCTACCATGACCAGTGATGCGGATCGGGGAGGAGCGGACTTTTCGGACAATCGTTTTTCATTGAGCCTGCAGGTGGCCTTTTGAGAAGGGATCAGGGTCCAGGAATATGTAGGCAGGGGCGGACCTGCGTGTCCGCCCGCAAGGGAGATTAGGGGCCGGGAATCAGGTATTGAACAAAGAGGGGGCATGTTATAGAGTCGGTCGGAATTAGGTTTTGGAATAAGAATTACCATTTTCTTTAATTTTGGAGGTACCATGCGTTCTCATTGTATTGTGGCTTTGATTTCTATCATCCTGAGCGCCGGGGGGATGATCGCTTCCGAGGCGCCGGCCCAGGAGGAGGCCGCCCAGGCCGTCCTCGACGCCGTGCCGGCCGGGTACCGAATCGGGGCCGAGGATATACTGGACATACGCGTTTACGGAGAGCCCGATCTAAACGCTGTCGTACGGGTCTCATCCGAGGGCACCATTGTCCTTCCACTGATCGGCAGGCTCGCCGCCACCGGCCTCACCGTGGAAGAGCTCACCGCGAAGATCACCGCCACGCTGAAAGACGGCTATCTGAAAAGCCCCCAGGTCATGGTCCTCCTCCAGCAGTACCGTCAGACCATGGTGCACATCATGGGCGAGGTGAGCGCCCCCGGGCCCTACCGGCTCACGCACCACAACACGCTGATGGAGCTCATCTCCAAGGCCGGGGGGTTCACGCCCGTGGCCAAGCGGTCGCAGGTCCGGATCATACGTCAGGGCCGGCAGGGGGAGAACATCATCACCGTAGATACCACCAAGATCATCGACGAAGGTCGGCTTGACGAAGATGTATCCCTGTCGCCGGGCGACATCATCGTGGTGCCGGAGCGATTTTTCTAGAAGCAGATCAAAGGAGTGGACATGACAGACTCTTCATCGAATCAAGGCGTGCATCTGCGCGATTACCTTCGGATCATTGCCAGAAGGAAGTGGACCGTCGTTCTCTTCACCCTGCTGCTCGTTGGGATGACGGTCGCCTACCTGATGTTGGTGGAGCCGAATTACACCTCCAAAACGATCGTTATCCTGGAACCAACGCCGATAAGCCCTCTCACCCTCCCGGTAGAGATCGTTTACAGCGAGGGGCGCGACCTGGTCTCACGGAAGATCTTCGTCCAGACTCAGTTCGCCATCATCAAGAGCAGGACCATGGCCAAGCGGATCCTCGATCGGCTCGATCTGTGGGACGAGTTCACCCCGGACTTCACCCTCTTCGGGAGCAAGGACCCGGTGGAGAACTTCGTCAACCATGTCTATGTGGACCAGCCCAACCTCATCAGCAAGGAGGTGGAAATCGGCTTCTCCCTCAAGGACCCGCAAAAGGCGAAAGAGATCCTCCATGTCCTGCTCGAGGAGTACCGTATCACATCTCAGATTTGGCGCGACGAGGTCTACAAATCGAACCTGGAGTGGCTCACTGTTGAAGGAGACCGCCTGAAGGCGGAGATGGCTCAGGCAACCATTGCGCTCCAGGAGTTCAAAGAGGCGGAGGACCTTCTCTCACTGGACGAGATGACAAACCCCCTCGCCCAGAAATTGCAGGTGGTCTACCTCGGCCTGACCGAAGCAGAGCTCGCCACACTGCAAGCGAAGCTCAAAGTCGAACAGACCGAGGCGGCCGACCGCGTTCCCGCCGCGGAGATGCCGGAGCTCCTGACGGCCAACCCGATGATCGTCCAGCTCAAGGCGCAGTATGCTCTCCTCGAATCCGAGCACGCCCGCCTGCAGACCCGGTACGGCGAGAAGCACCCCAGGATGATCGAGATCACGAACCAGATGTCGGAGCTTCAGGCCCAGATAAGCCGGGAGGTCGAAACGGCGGCACAGAACCTCAAGGGTGAGTACATGATGGCCCTTGAAAAGGAGCGCTCCCTGAGGCGGACCTACGAAGGGCTCAAGGCCGATGTCATGGCCCTCAATGAAAAAAGGATCGATCACTTCCTCCTGGAGGAGGAGGCCAAGGCAAAGAGCTTCCTCTATGAGGCCTTCGTCACCAAGCTCCAGGAGACCGACATCCTGTCAACCATGCGGTCCACCCTGACCGTGCGGACCGTCGATCCTCCCGAAGTCCCCATCGAACCCGCAGGGTATCGGAAGTACTATGTACCCCTGGCCATCGCCATCGGGCTCGTCGTGGGCATCCTGCTGGCCTTCTTCAAGGAATACTTCGCGCAGGGGGGAGAGGAGGAGTCGGTTAGCTGACAGTTAGTTCGTAGGGTGCGTTAGCGCCAGCGTAACGCACCAGAAAATGCCAGGATATCTAAATCACGGTGGGTTACGCTTCGCTAACCCACCCTACATCTTATCCCTGACCCCTGAATCCGATGAACCTCGAAAGCACTCCGCCCGGAAACAATCGACGCACACTGCTTACCCTGGCGGGCGGCGCCTTCATCCTCCACCTTGTCCTCCTCCCCTTCAAAGACCTCGTCGGAACGGACGAGACGACCTATCTGTGGCTCGGGGCCAACCTGTTTGCAGGGAAAGGCTTCACGCTGCTCGATATACCAATCACGGTCTGCCCTCCCCTCTTTCCCATAGTGGCAGGCCTGCTCGACCTAATCACCGGAGACCTCGCCCGGGCGAGCAGGATCGTCTACCTCGTGTGCGGATCTCTGATCGTGTTCCCGGTCTTTGGGATCGGCTCCCGCCTCTACGGCCGGACCGCCGGAGCCCTTGGCGCAGCCGTGGTGCTGGTGCTTCCCGGGCTGAGCTCTTTCGTCCTCTACTGGGGCTCCATGACCGAGCCGCTCTACATCCTCCTGATCTACTCCGCCCTCTATCTCTACCTGATCTCGGTTTGCGAGGACCGACCCGGACTGCTCGTGCCGGTGGGCCTGCTCTTCGGGCTGGCCTACCTGACGCGCAACGAGGGGCTTCTCTTCTTTCTCACGTTCTTCGCACTGGGAATCGTTCTGGCGGCCCGCGACCATCGCCTCCTGCAGGCCCGCACCCTGGCGGGCCTGGCCGGCTTCGCCGCCCTCTTCGGCCTGACCGCCCTCCCCTACATTCTTTTCCTGCGCAGCCATTCGGGCGAATGGAGCATGAGCGGCAAGACCAAGTTCATTCTCCTGATCGGGACCATGTCCCTTGAGGAGCGCGAGCGCCTGGCCGTGCGCCTGACGCCGGACGGGACCTGGCTCGACGACCACTCCTCCCTGATCGAGGGCCGCAGCAGCTGGGACATCGTACAGGAGAAGCTGGAAGGCGCAACGTGGACCGACATCGCGGCCGTGCCGCTCCTTCAGATCCTCACGCTGGTGCGCACCCTCTTTTCCTGGCGCGTATTCCCCTTCTTTCTCCTTCCCTTGGTGGTGCTCGGGCTGCTGCGTGGACCGCCCTCCCCTGAGCGGCGACGGGGCGATCTCATCCTGGCCGCCTCCCTGGCCCCGATGCTCGTCTACCTCACGTTTCACATTTGGCCGCGCTACCTCCTCACGGCCTCGCCCGTCTTCGCGATCTGGACAGGCCGGGGCCTGGCCGAGGCCCTCGGCTATCTGACGCAGCGGGGCACCTTGGACGGAAAGGCCCGGCAGCGTACATGGAGGATACTTCGACGCGGCCTCGTGCCCGCCGTCATCGGTGTGCTCTTGGCACTCACCATTGCAAAACCCGTGCGCTCTCGGATTCTCCTCAACTACCCGATCGAGTACCGTAGAGCCGGTGAATTCCTCGGCACCTTCATTGAGCCCGGCGAGCTGGTTATGGCCCGGAAACCGGAAGTGGCCTTCTACGCAGGCGTACAAACGGTCCCGCTCCCTAACGAGCCCTATGAAAAGGTGATCCACTTTGCACGCCACCACGGTGTGCGCTACCTTGTGGTGGACGAATTCACCATACCCACGAGGCCCCACATGCGTTTTCTCCTGGAGACCCCGACCGATCCCCCTCCGGAGCTGGTGCACCTTCACACCGACCTGACCCGGGGACGCCGAACCGCGGTCTTCGAGATCCTCGGGACCGGGAGCGGAGGGTAGGCAATGGCCGGACCCCGCTCGACGAGGCTCGCCGCAGCCGCAGCGCTTCTGCTCATTCTGACCCTGGGCGCCGCCCTTCGCTTCCAGGGCATTACCGGTCTCGGCCCAAGGGTCTGGGACGAAGGGAACTACATCCTCGAGGGGCGCTACTTCCACACCGTGGCCACAGCCTTCCTGGAGAGCGCGCGCCTGAAGATGGATGAGCTCAAGGCCGGGGATGACCGCTGGCTGCGCGAGGCCGAGATCGAGCGTTTCCGCGAGAAGGTCAGGGGCAAATTCCCCATGTTCGGGCGTCTCACCCACGACCTGTTCATCGCCGCGGCCATCGCCCTCGCGGGTGACCGGCCGTGGTCGGCTTCGGCGGTGAACGCGACCCTGGGGACCCTTTCCATCCTGGCCCTATTCGTCCTGGGCCGCCGGCTCTACGGAACCGGAGTCGGCCTCATTTCGGCCCTTATCATCGCGGTCTCCGGCTTCCACGTGCTCTACTCGCGAAGCGGGCTCGCCGAGGCGGACAGCGTCCTGTTCGCCATCGCGGCCGTTCTTCTCTATGCCTGCAGCCGGGAGGGGGAAGGGAGACGGGGTGCGCAGATATTCGGTTCAGGACTGCTTCTGGGCATCGGCTACACGGTACACAACCGCCTCATCCTGATGATCGCCCTCTTCTGGCTCTATGAGGCGCACCTCTGGTTCCGGAGGGGCGACCTCGGCCGACGGGACAAGGTCGCGCGGTTTCTCCTCTTCCACGCCGGGCTCCTCGTCGTGCCCGCCCTCTGGGAGTTCACCTATTACCTGGCCATGCTGATCTCGCGCCACTTCGGCGTGATCATCCACCACCCAACCTTTCTCGAGCAGACCGTGAAGGCCCTCGGCATAGCCTCCAGGCATGGACTAGGATTCCAGTATTTCCGGATCGAGGGCCTCTTCACCTACCCGTACCTGGCCTGGCACATGGACGGCCCCCTGCTCTGCGTGCTTCTCCTTGTAGGGATCTATCTGCTCTTCAGAGACTCCAGCACGAGCGACATGATCGCCGGGGGGTGGTTCTTCTTCCTCTATATCTATTTCAGCGCCACCGCGGCCAACACGCGCTATCTCCTCATCCTCCTGCCGCCAGCGGCCATGATCGCCGGCAAGGGGGTCGTTACGGCGGCTCGAATCGCCTCGGGCAAAAATCGCCCCGACCGTGCCCGGGTGTTGCTCGCTGTTCTTGTGCTGGCCATAGGTGCCGTGGGTATTCCGCGGGCCCTCCACTACCGGTCGCTTCGCGACTGCAACCGGGAGGCGGTCTCCTTCATCACCGACCGCGGCGGCCCGAAGCACATCTCCACGCACCAGCCTCTCTCCGAGGTCTACGTGGGAGTAGGGAATGTGGAGCGCAATCCCGCCTCCGAAGAAGAGCTCCGCTCGCTCTATGAGGAGGGATATCGATACCTTCTGGTGGACGCCTTCATTCGTCACGTGGCCCTTCTCTACTGGCAGCCCCTGTCGATCCACCTCATCGAGTCGGTCGAAGAGCGCCTGGACCCTGTATTTCGCTGCCCCAACCCGTACGCGGCCTCCATCCCTTTCGCCTTCGAATTGAACATCGACTTCTTCGACACCCTCTACGCGCTCGCCCCGGGCCGGCGGGAGCGCCTTGGATGGATCGAGGTCTACGACCTGGCGGACTACTTCGAGCCGGGCGGCGAGGATCTGTAAATGCTGAGTCCTTTTGCGAAAGTGTTTTTGTTGCTTTCGATCGTCTCTCTCTGCGCCTGCCACGGATCGGTGGATTACCTCGATCTCGGCGACCACCGCGCCGGGATCTTCTCCGTGGAGATCGACGGATCCGGCCTCGAGCCCCTCTGGCTCGGGGACGTCCCCTTCACCATGCTGGAGCTCTCTCCGGACGAGAGCACCCTGGTCGTCTCCTTGATCCAGGAGGACGTGAACGGCGACGGCATTTTCAACGACCTGGACTTCTCGTCCACCGCGATCGCCACCTTTCCGGCCGACGGAAGCGCCGATCCCCGGGTCATCTTCGACGGACCGGCCGCCGACCTGGTCCCGTCCTGGTCTCCGCGAGGCGACCGGATCATTCTCTGTTCGGCCCTGGGCCAAGGGGGAGCCGGCGCCGACATCGTGACCATCGATCCCTCGGGACGGTGCCCCAAGAATCTCTCCCAGACCGAGGGAGTCTCCGAGGGCGATCCGTCGTGGTCACCCGGGGTCATCCTCTTCACGAGATTCAACACAGAGACCTGGAACACGGACATCTGGTCCATGTCCCCCATCGGGACCGGAGAAGAGAGGCTCACCCGACCCGCGATCCCTTACCACTCCGAGCCGACCTACAACTTCGGCCACTTCGATCCGCACCTCTCACCGGACGGGACAGCCATCGCCTTCGAGGAGCACAAAGACGTGAGCTGGGAGGTGGGCGGATTTCCGGTGGGAGACTTCGACGTGCACGTAATGGACCTCGACAGCGAGGAGGTCCGCGTCGTCTGCGACACGAGCGATGCGGACGTGCGGCCCATCTGGTCCGAGGACGGCCGCATGCTCACCTTCTTCCGCGTAAAGCCCGATCCCAGGGACGTCTCCGACATCGTGATCGCCGACCTCGAAACCGGCGAGTGCAGCGTCCTCCAGCCCCATCCCAGGCTGGTCTCAGAGCAGTGGCCCCTCTGGCTCGACTCCGGCTATCCCCACAAAGTGGACGGCCGCCCCGACCTGATCTTCGCGGCCGGGATCGCCCGGTAGATCAACTGTTCCGAGAATTGGAATCAATTTTACAACAGGAAGGTTTCACCCGATTGGAGGGTCCGGTTCCACCCGGACCGCGGACGGCGTGGAATTATCATAGGGCGGCCCGTGGCCGCCGCCATGATTGCATTTCATAAGAACAGTCGGGCATGGTCCGACCTGACGTCAGCCCCCGCAGATGTGGTCGAAGCAGATCAGTCGCAAGTCCTCTCGTTTAAGCATAGACTGTGCCTCCGCCTCGGCCCGTCGCTCGGAAGAGCCGTATACCTCGGCCATACTTCGAAGCTCCCGAAGGCTCTCCTCCTGTGTTTCCGCTACTGAAAGCATGGGCATAATTTTCTTGAGGCCCTTGATCTGTACGCCTGACTTCGCAGTGCTTGCAAACTTGATGAGGTCAAGGACTTCACGCCGATTGTAACGCGGATTCACCAGGATACCTTCGAGAATGCTAACGACCTGTTGCTGAACCGGATCAATTTTCTTGGGCGCTTCCTCGAGTGCAATCTTTTCCTTGTGGGATCTCAAGATGTTTTCGACGATCTGTTCATGGATTTGAAACGGGTCCAGATCGCCAATGACTCGTGGCGTATCCGGCTGGCAGGCAATCAGGTTCGCGATCAGGTACCGATTGTCAAGGATTCTACCCGATGTGGCGTCGTAGTATTTCCAGAAATGCAATCTGCCGTGGCCAGCTCCAGCAGGGGCCTGGAAGTAGAAGAACAGCCCTTTGCTTCCTCGCCTAGCCAGCCCGGAGTGAATACCGTCGGGCAACTGTTTCAATTCGTCTTCACCCCGTGATTGAATCAGGTCCCTCACCTGCTGAAGCAGGAATTCGTTGCTTGCCAATTCGATAAATTCTTCCTCTTCTTCCACCACTGTATCGTCTTCTTCGAGGATTCGTCTAAGGGTTCCGAAATTCTTTGGATGGACCTGCTCCCCAAGAATACTGGCATCCAGAAATCCCGCCCGGTCGATATCGCTTATCTTCCGTGAGAGACGCTCCACAATGCCAAGAAGCTGTTCGAGACCCTCATCCGGGAACATGTTGTAGACCCAGATTCTGTCGTGAATAGATCCCAGACGGTCTATTCGGCCCGCGCGTTGTACCATCCGTGTCGGGTTCCAGTGCAGGTCGTAGTTGATCAGGTACCCGCAATCCTGGAGATTCTGCCCCTCTGAAAGCACATCGGTTGAGATCAGAACATCAATCTCCTTGTCCGTCCCGGCAAGGTCCGGCTTACCGCTACTGATGGGGGCGAATTCCTTCACGAGTGCCGTTCTCTCATGAGGATGGTTGCCGCTGTCCATCCTGCGCATTGTCGGATCCCCAATACTCTGTCGCCACTCTGCAAGGTCATCGTTTTTCAGAACCTTCTCAAGGTACCGAGCCGTATCCTTATAATAAGAAAATATGAGGACCTTTTCTCCCCTCAGCGGACCTGCAAGCAGATCTCGAAGGGCCGCTATCTTTGTGTCGTTCTCTGGGCCGATGTCCTTCACTTGCATCCAGATCCGGTGCAGGGCTTCGATATCCTGCTGGAGAGCATCATGGAGGGGGCGCAGATCATACTCCTTGATGTCCACTGGGGGAAGTCCCTCCAGGAAAGCTCTTGCCTCCTCCGACTCATCCAGCATGTCGGCCAGTGATGTGGGCGTTGCATCGTCCTCAACGTCCTCAGAGGAAAGGTATCTCATGACTTTGCGAAAGCTTGTGCAGTCCAGCAATTTCCCATCCAGAAGATAGGATTCGAATGTCTTCTGGAACTGGAGGGCTCTTCGGATACTGATGCGAAAAGCGTGCACGCTCGATTCGAATCGCTTCAGATAACGACTCTTGAAAATGCCGACCAGTGCGGCCTGTCGACCGATCTCGAACTCGTCCCGCTCGACTCCCGCCTTCTTGTAGGATTCCAGGTTATAGGGAGCGAGATGGAGCTTCTCGACGGCTGTGACAATTCCCTTATAGATCCCCTCGTAAATACCCTCCAGATCATATCGGATGGACTTTAAACGTCTATCGGGAAATTTAATCTTCTTACCCCGAATTGTCGCCTCAGGATAAGCGCGCTTAATGAAAGGGCGAGTGCGACGCACGACCATCTCTTCAAGAAGATTGAACAGTGCGATGCTGCTCTCTTGACTCGTTCTTTCGCGTCGCGCCCGCAGGAAGTACTTACGCAGGTCTCCGATCCCGAAGGCAGCAAAATAGGAGTTGTCTCCCTGGGTAATGAGGTTGATCTGGTTGTACAGGTCCAGGATGTCATTGTTGATCGGTGTGGCGGTCAGGAGCACCACTTTCTTCCTTTCCCCATCCCGTCCCTTTCCTCCATTACGCCCTATGATCGCCTCCATATTCTCGTACCGGCGGGGCGAGGTATTTCTGAAATTGTGTGATTCGTCCACCAGGATAATGTCCACATTACCGTAGTCGTCGACCGGGAAATCCTCTCGACCGAGCGCTTCCTGAGAAACAAACTGGGCCGCGATCGTGGCGGAGGCGAGCTCGCCTTGCCACATATCGCGCAGAGAGGCGGGGCACACCACCAGGGCCTTCTGTCGCAGATGATACGCGAAGTCCTCGAGCACCCTCTTTCCTATCCACGTCTTCCCTAATCCTACAGAGTCGGCAATCATGACGCCGCTATATATGGCGAGGATCTTTCTTGCTTTTTTGACCGCGTTCTCCTGAAACTCCGCAAGCTCGACCGCAGTTCCTCGAGGCTTGACTCCGTCTCCCATGTCCAGGTCGTCCCTGAAGTATTCATACAGAGCCTTCAGATATACCTGATAGGGTGTGTACTCTTTTTGACCGAACTTGGAAGCGTCAAGGATCTCTATAAGCTCCTCTTTGAAGTCCCTGGCATCTCCCCACGCACGGTCATACCACTCCACAAGCTCCGTTATGGCTCGGGCGCCGACTTCACTCTTCAGGAGCTGACGATTTTTCACTGTAATCCGGGGACTCGCCTGTTCTTCAGAGAGGAATCGGACCATTCCGTGAGCCTGCTGATCTTCCGCCTCTTCCGGAGACAGCAATACCCGGTGCGAGAGGTTCAGCTCTCGGTTACCGGTCAGACCTGGCCCAGTGAAGTTACTCGACCCGACGATTCCTATTACCGGCTGAAAGCGTTCGAAAAGGAATCCCTGTCCTCCAGGCTTATCGCCGTAGATCAGGTAGCACTTGGCATGCAGGAATCCGTTCTCGATGACTCGCACCCTGACCGCGTCCTGCCGGAGAAATGAGATCAGGTCCTCAATGAGACGAAGTGTTTTCTCCTCGAAGGGAAGAACCTCGACACTCTTCCTGAAATTCAGATTGATTGCCTGTGGGGCCGGCCTGAGACCCAGGTCCTCGCTCTCGCGCGGCTCGGCACCGAGGAGCAGCCTGAAGCTTCCAATCTTGTTAAGCCCGGCCTGAACCAGTTCGAACCCGGACACCGTGAAGTAGGCTGTTGCAACGTCGAGTGAACGATTCTCAAAACGTGCCGTGAGTTCGTTCAACACGTCCGCGAGTTTGTGGTCACGATTGTCTATTACGAATGGGAGATGCATGGCATTACACTCTAAGTCCGTGACATCTACGCTATTCTCGTAGAAGTCGGAACAAACTCGTCTCGAGGACCTTAAATCCCTCTCCCTCCGGGAGAGGGCCGCAGCCTGCCCCCGCGAAAGCGGGGGTGAGGGAGCTGAGATTTGGTTGCGGCCCTGCCGTGTTACACCCTACGAATCTTCTCTACAAGCGCGGGCTCATCTTTTCTCTTTGAACCCTCTTATTTGCTCTCGTAGCGCCCTCTTGATTCCGCCACTGCTTGGGCCCTCTGACTCGATGCTTGAACCACTTCCTTCCACCAGTCTCCCAAAGGTCCGGACAGCGCTGCACGGCCAAACCATTCGATCTCCGCCTCCGGCGTCAGATCCTTGACCTGATTTCGAATTCGGCTTTGCGCTTTACGCTTGAACGCCACGCAATCAAAGGTCTTCTTCTGTTTCTTCATCTGTTTCATCAGCAATCAGCCTCCTCTGCCATTGGACACTGATCTATATTAAATCACCATCCACTGGAAGACCTGAGAGACGGAACTCCAGTCTTCACCTTCATTCCACTCTGAAGAAGCAACTGGGCACTCCTCTGCTATTCCGTGCGCCAGGACAAGGGCATCTCCAAAATGTGGAAATCTTTCTGCATTTCGAAATTCCTCAAGCAGACGGTCAATCAGGCAGATGAAAGCGCTTAATACCCTCTGAGTCAAAGGACGAAACACAAACGCTCTCCATGCAGGGCGGTCCGGATCAATGGCAATTCCCAAAAGCACCTCTCTCGCTTGCCTGTACTGCTCACTCCTGGAAGCAACACGCTCCGCTTCCTCAAGAACATTTGCAGGTACAATCATCTTTCCAGAGAGTCCGGAGGTCTCAATTGCGCTCCGACACCATCGTTGCGTTCTGTGAGATATCCTGTCACTCAATCTAAGGCGACCGGTTGTCCAACCATCTGATGTGAGGGAATTTAGAACTTCAAGCAGCACATTCGTATCAAGAACGAGACTCTGATCTCGTATGGAGGGATTTACCGATACTCTCGGCAATTCTTCAGGTGGTTGCGTGGCCCACATTTGGCCTTTTTCAACCATAGTATGGACTACGTCGATAGCGCGATTGCTTAATCTACGGAACCGCTCAGTGAGTGCCAAGTGTTGAGCATGAATATCACGGGGATCATCGACCTCCAACATCATCACTTTTTTACTGACACCGCCAAGGCTGCATACTTCCCGCACCAGTGTATCTTCATCTGTTTCGTTTTGTGTAACGTGATAAAGATAGCCTTGATCAGTCCTCGACCAGTGTTCCGCGACAAATTCATCCCAGCATTGAAGAAAATCCGAAGGGGTGACATTATCTTTTGACACAAGAAAATAAAAGGCACGACACATTTCAAAAATCGGCAGAATCGCTCCCGGCCTAAAGGCCGTCTCCGCGGTATCCTGCAGGATATCCAATCGCTCGGCTTGTGTACCGAGACAATAATCGCCCACTTCGTTATCTAATACGACACGCATAATCACTCCGTAAGTAGGCTATCCGATTTAGGCAGCTTGAACATTTCGTCATCCGATTCTATCGGAGGTCGCTGTCCGCTGGCTACAAACGCCTCGATAAAATCGCGCCCTATCGGCGGCTTCATACCAGCCTCGGCAGCATTTCGCAAAATCTTGTCGGCAAACCACAACGTGCCGCGTGGGTAACGCAGGGCTGCTTCGATGGCAGGAACCAACGCGTCTGGTTCAAAAGGAAAGAGTGTACCTTCCTGTTCCTTGTCCATGCGGAAGTGGTCCAGGTACACCATCAGTAAGCGTGAAAGTCTTTCCGGTGTGGATTTGCCCAGCTCAACCGACATCTGCTTTATGCGTTGCGGATCCAGGGGGGCCAGGTTGTCCAGGCCGACACGCGACCATACGTCTTTGAGGTATCGGTCGATGGAGGGGTGTGTTGTTAACACAGTAGAGATGAAGCTTCTATTGACGGCTATAGAATCCCGTTCATAAAAGTGTTGCCTCATCTCATCCAGAAATTCCTCTCTTTCCCGGGATGACTGGTACAGGTAGATCTTTTCAAACTCATCAAGAAGCAGCAGAAAGCGGCCATATCCGGCAACCATGATCACAGGCACAAGACCGTTCAGGAACCACCCTGTCCCGAATTTGCGCCACTGGTAGTCACTGACTGCAATTCCGCTCTGTTGCCAATTTATCCAGAGGCCGGTCAGTTGGAATCCCGCTGCTTGGAAAGCGCTCATGAAACCTGAATCGATGGTACCTCCGCTGATTTCTGCAAGCCTCTGAATCAACCTTTCGTTATATGCTGTAATTGTTAGTCCAAATTCCGCTAAGAGGTTGGAAAACCCTTCACTTGTCTTCAATGCTTGCATGACTTCGTTTTCATTTTTTCCTTCCAACTGCGCGATTTGTCTTTCATCTACAAGGTCCAAAAGTATGGCAGCACGGAGCTCGGCATCCACAATCGTCAGGATTTCCCGTTCAGCAAGCGTCTGAAAAATTAGACGGATCAACTGCCAGAACCTTTTCTGCTTCCTCGGTTCTGGAAGTACGTGCAGTGACAGTACAAACAGCTCCGGGGAGTTTTCATCTCGCGGCCAGTCTTCCCACTGTCTCGCATTTGCTCGAATCATGAGGTGATGCAAAAATACCGATTTGCCGTTTCCTCGTCCGCCTGCCTGAGGGTCCACTCTAACGAATCCAAGGGGCTGCGGCATGTCACCTGTCGGTGTCTGCACAAACATTTCGAAGAAACGCTTCTCCTCGACCCGCCGGAACTCTTCATCGTAGATGTCTCCATTCCGCTTTGGGTCGTCGACCGTCGGAGAGAAAAGCGCCATGACTGGAAATGGATTTTCCCGCAGACCGTACAATTCCTGGTAAGGCGATCTGGTCGGCTCTTGTTGCTGTGTACGAAGCCTTCGGTGACGCTCCAAGATATCTGACATAACTCACCTCCCCTGATTACTGCTTTCTCATTGCTAATACATACCGGGGGACCCCGGAAATCACAATAGGTATTGTGTGTTCCAATCTACGGCGTTCAGCAGGTGTGATGTCTACTTCAATCGCCATGCCATAGATAACTTCACCACGAACACACTTCGGAAACAGATTTTCAAGGAGCGACTGAAATAGCCACGCCCCTAATCGGAGTCGGTAACAGACGCGATCTCGAACAACAGGCAGAGAGACATATTCTACGCCTTCTTCTTTCTGCCGTCTCAAATACTCCTCGAAGAGTACATTCAGGAACTTTTCCTCGAATTCTTCTCCGGACGGAGAATACACATAATATTCGCGGCTCTGATAGATCAATCCATCGACCTTGACGAAGCCTTCAGCCAGTTCCTTTCGAAATCCGCCGACAGGGAACCAGACAGCACCTGCGACACCTGAAAGATCGCGAGCTGTCATCGTAAGTCCAGCCCAGTCCAGGCGACTTTGCCAGATTTGTAATTCTCTTGATAACAGATCTAAGCTCCCAAACACTTTATGCAGAAATTGGTCACGAAGGGATTGTTGTAGCCTCTTCCTGCGTTCAGGACTTGAGAGCTTTTCCCAGTTTTCTTTTATTACTTTAATAACGTCAGACGCTAACTTCTCAGGTGACAGTTCTTGGGGAAATCCGGACATTTCACGTGATAATCCTTTCAGCCACTCGGCGCTATGTTCAGCCAGCCAAGTAACTATAGCATCCTTATCCGAGCCTAGATCATCGGGAATGGTCGGCTTGGGAATTATCACTGCGCCTTGATTATTTGGATTAATTTCCCAGAGTCTGCCCAAAATCCGGCTGGCTATTCGGTCTTTAACACGGTCATTTGCGACTACCAACTCACGAGCCAGGGCCTCTTGCTGCTCCACAATGCCATCACGTACTAAACGTTGTCCTTCTTCAGAAAGCCGGAATACTCTATTGGCGTCACTTTCGGTCCATCCTATCTGGGTCATTTCACGGAGGATGTCCGCTGTATCATCAGAGCTCAACTTTATCTCCCCACGTTCTTTTAATGCAATCTTAAGTCTTAAAGCCGTTATACTGCCGTCAATTGTTATTGCTTCGAGAACTTTTACGAAGACATATGGATTGCTCTGACGGGAGACCGAAAAATGTCCGTTTTTAAAGTAGCTATTAGGAATTGCAGCCTGGGTGTATGGTCTTCCTTTATAATCTTCCACGACTGCAATTTCTTCTGCTGTCAGCTCAAACAAACTATAAACTAATGCATTAAGATCTCGATATTCGCTGTTGCGAGCAACATCTTCTTCGTCCACAGCAAGCATCTCCAGAAAATTAGCTTTCTTGATTATTTGGCCACGGATCCTGGAAGTAACGACTCGGGGATAGGGAAGAACTTCAACCTCGTTCGTCCCAACATTATTATTAGTCGATGTTAGTTTAAATCGCCAATTTAAAAGAGTGGAATTCAGTAATGCAAGTATTAATTGGATATCGTCTGGATTTTTTGGAACTATTGAGTTAGTCGAGTCTGCAAAGTAAGCTTGATTGTCAGAGATTGCACAGACCAGCCGCTTTCCTTCATCTACACCCGTGATTCTCTGCATCGCAATTCTTACTTTAGGTGGCGATCTGAATTTCTTTACAGATTTAGCATATTGATTTTCGTTAAAGTATTCTCTAAAGCCTTGGCTCAGAATAGTATTGAACCCAAATGGGCGGACTTCGACACCTTTTAAAAGAGGTCGCAACCTACTATCTCCACAAATGAACCTTCGATAAATTGTTTGGTTGATTTCTCCTCTGTTGATCTGTGCTATTTCTTTAAGGCGTTTGGCATTTGCGTGGATCTTCGCTGCAATGTCGATTTCTGCCTGTGTCCGTGTGGGGAGGGGACTGTGTTGAGGATCAAGCGCACGGACCATATCGAGAGTGACGTTGGATTCCATCGATTTTTCATTTAAGGAGCATCCTGGAAAGACACGAATATTCGTGCGAATATTCACTGTTGGCTTTTCTTTGCGAACGAGAAGTATGCAGGTAGACAGCTTTGCCTCTCTGAAAACACGCCTATTTGGATCATCTTTCTGCGGAAAACCTACGCATTGGAGAAGTTGATAATTCTCAAGACAGTGAATGCGGATTTTCGATAAGCTAATATCTCCCATGAAGGACATCGGGATGATCTGGCTGTAATACCCATATTTTTTCAACAATCCAAAACAACGGGCAATAAACGGCCGATAGAGATTAATCTTTCCTCCTAAACAGACCTCGTAAAATGGATAGTGTTTGAGTAAATGAAGCAAATCTTCATGCGGCCAGTTTTTAGCACCACGTTCTTTCTCTAGTACATCATAAGGAGGATTACCAACTACCGTGTCGAATCCCCGAGCATGGGCTGAGACTCCCTTTGTTAAGAAGACCTCCGGGAATTCGAGCTCCCAGTGGAAGAACCTATTCTCTTGGGCGGACGCGACCGCGCTCTCGCTCAACCCTGCCGCCTTCTTGCCTAGTCTTTCTTGCCAGCCTTTCTCGATACGAGGGAATGCTCCTGACAGGAATAGATTTCGTATATCCACGTTAATTCCCGCTTTGCGATGGATCGGCTCAGTGAAATAGCGTGCGGTCCATAGATCCAGAACCGATTTGAACGGCTCCAAAATCTCGGAAGCACCTTGAAATGCTTTGGTGCTCTCTCTGATCTGGTCAACCGTCACGTCCGTCAATTGCCCGACCTTAATCATTCCCTCTGTCGCGGTCAGCAACCCTGCAAACTGGCTGCCGAAAAGGTCCATCTCGACCTGGGCCTTGACTTCGGCAATGTTGGCACCGATTAGGGAATTCCCGCATTTAAGGTGATGATCCAGGAAGCTCAGTGGCGCGCCCAGGGTGAAGCAGTCGAGCCACAGGGAGACTTTGGCCAGTTCGACCGCCATCGGATTCAGGTCCACTCCGTAGACACATCGTTTAAGGACGTGACGCTTCAGCAGATTGGTGTCGGTTAGCCTGGCGGGGTCGATCGAGATTCCCGCTGCCTCCATTTCCTTGAGGATGGTCTCTCGCATACGTCGGAGCCTGGCGATGACCGGGTTCCACGGAAATTTATTCAGAAAATCGATCATCCGGTCGGTGATAAAGTCCACCGCCTCCACCAGGAAATGCCCGCTCCCCATGGCCGGGTCGAGCACACGGAAGTCGAAGGTCTTCTCAGCCAGATGCTTTTCGCTCTCGCCCACGACAATATCGGGACCCTGAACAGGCAGCCCTGCTTTTGCCTTGCCTTCGTTGTTCTTCACACATTGTCTGTAGTGTTGCTGTGCCTTCCTCAATTTCGGCCGCATTCGTTCGAGGTGTTCTACAAGAACCGGGCCGACGGCGTGGTCGACAATATATTTCACTATGTAGTCCGGCGTGTAGTAGCTTCCCGTGGCCTTGCGCTCACGTTTGTCATTGGACAGATAGACCTCGCCTTTCCGAATCACATCGCCGCGACGCTCGGCTCGTAACTTTGCCCTATCGGACAATGCCCGCCAGGGCTTGTAGACCTCTTTGCCCTTCTCCTTTGTGACACCCAGCTTCTGAGGTGCGATTTCAACCTTGAACTCCAGCAATCCCTCGTAGATGGAGCCTAACTGGCGAACCCCCAGGGACTTATAGTCGATGAACACAAGCTCCAGTCTCTTCTCGTCCTCATCGCGCGCCAGAAGATCGAGGGCAAGCGCCAGGCGACGATCCGGAACGGAATGATCTCTGAGAAAACGAGCGTTTCGGGTCTCGTCGGAGTCATCCGCTTGCGGCGGATCCGTTACAAACAATCCGCCATTGTACGTGGGCAAATTGATGCTAGGATCGCCGTTATCGATCATTTCGAAGAGCTCAGACAACCGAGCATAGAGTTCTGTTCCGGTTCCGCCATAGTGCTTGCGCAGACGATCAGCACGGATTGCTTCTGAAGCTCCTCCGCGCTCCGCAATCTCTTTCTTCAGCCTGGTCAGGCTCTTTTGAAAATACCCTCGCATCTCTTTGACAGGGAGCAGATCGCGGGCTTCAGCGTAGAGAAGAAACAGAAGTCGATAGAGCAGGGTCAGCGTCGCCAGAAAAACATCCTGCAATTCCGCCTCCCGTTGCTCTTCCGGCTTGTCGAGAAGCGTCTTTGAACCGCCAAGCCCCTCCACAAACCCACCAGCCAGGTGCGGAAAGATATCTCGGAAGGCCCTGTCCTTCAGTCGTTCGCCGAGTTCTTTTGCATACTCTTGAGAGCCGTCTAGCAGTCCATCAAGAAAGCACGGTTCGGCTTCGGGCTTCTCACCCGGCTGAAACGCCTTGCTTCGGAAGAAGAGCCAGAAGTACCGGAACGCTTCGGACGGATCGGCCAGCGCCATGACCTCTTCGAGGTCGATCTCGTAGTAGTTCGTGGCCCTGGAGTGGGCCCTCTTCGAATAAAGCCTCCATGTCTTTCCGTTGGTTACGATTACCCAGTCCTGTTTGCCGGATTCAAGAATGCTAACCACAGCCTGGCTCGGATTTTCACGGGATGTATCGATGTCACGCGTTTCGTCAGGGCCGTCCAGGTTTCGGTTCCAGTTGTAGGTCAGGGCCGCGGAAATCGGCTCCCTTCCATCCGGGAAGCAGAGCATGTAGTCCGGCTTACCGATTGAGTCATCCGTCGGCGACTTGGATTCGATCGTTTTGAAGCCGAGCGCTTCGAATGCAGGGAGGAGCAGGGTCTTTCTCAACACGGCTTCGGGCTTGCCCGCAAATTGACCGATTCCGGATGCGAAAAGGGTCTCAAACGTCTGGTAAGTTGGACGTGCATCCTCTTTCCACTCGGGCTGGTCGCGAAGCCTTTCGACCAGGTAGTAGTCGGAGAACAGGGCCCGGTTATTGAAGTGCTCTTCGGACCAGTAGGCAACGCCGTATGCGGAAAGTAATTTCTCGTAGTGCGCTATAGGGTCGGCTTCCGTGTACTCAAAACGACGGAGGACACGTAGATCGACCCGGGTCGGCTTGCGCCGCTGCACCGACAGAACAAGGGGCCGGAATCCCCGTTTTTTCTGACCCCCCATGGATGCGGATTTATTGGTGTCGTGCGATGCGATGGTCTCGACAAGAACGAAGTCGATCTGCTCATAGTCGGAGGTAAGAACAAGCAGGTAATGCCCTTTAAAGTCGCGGAAGGTGCGCGCAAGAGAACGTGTGAGCTCGACTGTCACTGAATCGACCTCAAAAAGATAGACCTGGAAATACCCTTCCTGATCCGCGAGCCTTTCGATGTGCCTGATTTTCCGGACGACGGAATCCGGGGAGATGTTCAGATTTGCCGGAGTTTGCTCCAGACGGGTATCGACGTTGTACCCCAATCCGGTGAAGAATACAGCCACATCTTCTCTGCCGCTGAGGGCCTGGACCTGACCTCTATCGAGCACTTGAGCTTCCTCCTGCTAATTCATATGTATACGACAATTGTTGGAACCATTTCTAGGAACTTTTTCTAGGCACCCTATCTAGTTCTTGTCCAAAAACCCACGTTTTCAAAGGACAAGGGCAATTTCAGA
>CAZFWM010000035.1:4597-36058 GCA_964522545.1 uncultured Thermodesulfobacteriota bacterium | reverse complement strand
TGGAGCAGTGGTTGCAGAGTATGAGGACCGGCAGGCCCTTCAACGAGTCCGCAATGTGGTTGTGGGACTGGTTGGGGAAGGCGTGCTCGAATTTTTCCGTCCAGATCCACCGGGCATCCCGCTCCCGATTGGTGTACACGGGCAGGTTGTGTGCGACCCTACACGCCTCGTGGCATGCGTCGCGTATCTCCTTCTTCTGGCACTTCTGGATGTCGATGATCATGGCCAGCTGGCTCTCGACCGCCTCGCCGGCCGAGTGGCCCGTCGAAGCGCTTCCGCGCACGGAATTCAGAAGAGGAAGGCCACAGCCCAGACCGAGCACCGTGCAGCCGGCTCTCTTCAGGAAACTGCGTCGGGTCTCGTCCATCGTTCAGTCTCCTTTCGGCTCGACATGGCAGCTCCAACAGCGTACCCCTCGTTGGGCCTGTTGGGCGGTTCTGCCTGATTGCAAGTCGCGAAGAGCAAAGACATTCGCGTATTCATGGCAGCTGGCGCAGAACTTTTCCCTGCTGGTGTGGCATTTCATACAGCATTTGGTCAGGCTTCTGTCGTACTGCTCACCGTTGATTTCCACGAGGCTATTGTCGGCGTCGCGGACCACGCTTTCGCGCCACTCCTTGAGGATGTTCATGTGGTTCCGGGTCATGAAGTCCTTTTCTTCGACGCAGCCGGTGTACACATTCACCGTCGCCTCATTTTTCAGGACAAGATAGCGACTCTCGCCGTCGGCGATTCTCCACGCACCGTCCGCAGTTCCCTCGACCAGGCGGGCCTCACCGGACAGCGAGATCCGGCTCTTCCTGAGCTCCCCCTGGAGACGATTCCAATCGAGATCTGTTGCAGATCCTCCCTGGACCGCCGACCATGGAGCGCTGAACAGAAGTGCTCCGGCGGGCGGATCCAGCTCGGGCCGGGAATAAGACCCGCCTGCAATCCCGTGATACCAGATCGGATACGTCGCCAGGACGAGGAAGATGACCAGACCGGCAATGATTTTTCCTTTGTCACTCATCGCTGGGACCTCCTTCTTCGTCGCCTTCTTCTCCTTCATCTTCCATACCCGGAATCGGCTCCAGCCGCAGATTTTCCGTTCGCTTTTTCTCGCCCTTGAGCACCGTGGCGTTGACCACGAGCTCGCTGATGCCGGTCACCTTTACGCCGGGCGCCCAGTAGTCGCAGACCGTCGAGAGGGTGGCCCTGTCGATGGCGCACATGGCGGCGAGCTGATTGACGCCGTGTTTCTCCTGGACGTACCGGACGGCGTTGCCCCGGGGAAGTCCTCCGCGCAGCCGCATCTCCATGTTCTCGTCCGTCCCCAGTCCGGCGCCGCCCCCGCAGCAGAAGGTGCTCTCCCGGATGGTGTTGTCCGGCATTTCCGTGAAATTGTTGCACACGCTCTTGATGACGTAACGCGGCTCTTCCAGGATGCCCATCCCCCGGGCCGGGTTGCACGAATCGTGAAACGTGACGTGAATGTGGTCGTTCCGCGCAGGATCGAGCTTGAGCTTGTTGTTTCGGATCACGTCGGCCATGAACTCCATGATGTGGACAACTTTCGTGGATCGGGCGTTCTCGAAGACCGTGCCGGTGAGCGGGTTCTTCGGCACCTCCAGGAAGTCGGCGGGCCCGTTCATGGTGTCCATGTACTGGTGGATCACCCTCCACATGTGCCCGCACTCGCCGCCCAGGACCCACTTGACCCCGAGCCGCTTAGCCTCGGCGTAGACTTTGGCGTTCAGTCGCTTCATCATTTCATGGGACGTGAAGAGCCCGAAGTTCCCCCCCTCGGAAGCATACGTGCTCCAGGTGTAGTCGATTCCCAGCTCATGGAACAGGACCATGTAGGCCATGCAGGTGAAGATTCCGGGGTCGGCCACGTAATCGCCGGAGGGCGTGAAGAAGAGGATCTCGGCGCCCTTCTTGTTGATCGGGAGGTCCACCTTGATGCCGGTCGCCTCCTCGATGTCGTCCACCATGAACTCCAGGGTGTCCTTCAGTCCGTGAGGCTGGATCCCCAGGTGGTTTCCGAATTTGAAGCAGTTGGCCACCGGCTCGATGACCCAGTTGACGTAGAGCCCGAGCAGGCCCAGCAGCTCCCGGCCCATCATGGTGATCTCGGCCGTGTCGATCCCGTAAGGGCAGAAGACCGAACAGCGCCTGCACTCGGTGCACTGGAAGAAGTAGTAGAACCACTCCTTGATCACGTCCATGGTGAGCTCGCGGCCGCCCGCCAGCTTACCGAAGACCTTGCCCAGGGCGGTGAAGTCCTTTCGGTAGATGGACCGAAGGAGCTCGGCCCGCAGGACCGGCATGTTCTTGGGATCGCCGCTGCCGATGAAGAAGTGGCACTTGTCGGCACAGGCCCCGCACCGGACGCATATGTCCATGTAGAGCTTGAAGGAGCGGAACTTGCTCAGCCGTTCGGCCATTCCGTCCAGGACGGTCTTCTTCCATCCTTCGGGAATCTTCCAGTCGTCTGCATCGACGGCCCAATCCCTCGGGTTCGGCAGGTCCAGGATCTTGAGGTTCTTGGCCTTTCCCGGGTAGATGTACGTACCCCGCCGGAAGTCCACCGGGGTGTCCATCCACGCCGTGTCCGGCGGCCGGTAGTCGAGATTGAGCAGGTCTTCCTGCTTATAGTAGTCTGGTTCATCCGGAGTGGACATCGCTATTCCTTTTCCACCGGAATCCCGGCATTCTTCATCTTGTCCCTGAGCTCATCCTCGTACTCTTCGTAGGTGTGAACCTTGACCGGGTAATCCCAGGGATTGATGTGCCTTGTCATCCGGTTGTTGTTTGCCAGGTTTCTGGTGGGGCTCAAAAAGATGCCGGCCATGTGGCTCAGTTTGCTGAATGGGAAATAGGCCAGCAGAACACAGACCAGAAAGAGGTGTCCGTAGAACAGGGGTGTGACCGTCTCGGGCATTACGGGGCTGAAGGTGGCCAGTCCGAGTATCATCTCCTTGACGCCGGCAATGTCGGTCCGGGCGAACTGCCTGAGCCAGAATCCGCTGGCGCCTATGCCCAGAAGCAGAAACAGCGGAAAGTAGTCGTTCGCGAGAGAGATGTAGCGGACCCGGGCGTTGATGAGCCTCCTCGCCAGCAGGTATCCCAGGGCCCCCAGGAACACGACCGTCGATATATGGAACACCGGCGTTCCGATCTGGAGGTACTCATCCGCCTGCTTCAGTATGGTGACGAAGTAGGGCACAGGCTCGGTGAAGAACCGGAGATGCCTCATCAGGATGAACAGAAGCGTCCAGTGCATGGCCATCGCTCCGAGCCAGAGCAATAGGGCACTTGCGTGGACGAGCAGGCGTCCTTGGGCCAGTGCCGTCCTCGTGTTCCTCAGCAGTGAGCGGAAGAAAAGGACTTCCATGGCCATTCTTCCGATCACGGTGAATGCGCAATCCGGGTTTTCAAGCTTCTCCTGCTTGATCCAGGCGTGCGATTTCTGCTGCCCGCACGTCGTCGGGATGCGAAAGGGAACGGGGACGTTTGCCCAGATCATGACGCGGTAAATCAGGCCGCCAAAAAACAGAGCCAGTGTAAGATAGGGGAGCGCAACCCCAAAGATCCACCCCATCCCCGACGCCGTGCCGATATAGCTCAGCAAAAAGAGCCCGCCCACGGTTACCAGGGGAACCAAAACGTTCATCGAAGATCCTCTCGTTGCACGTTCATGTCCTTGAACGCTTTTTCTTCAGATTGATCCGGATCCACGTCCGGATCGATGCAACGTCTATTGATTCTGTCCACGACCCACGAGCTCCTTCTCTTGAGCTCGTTGACTCGAAGCTCGTATACCTGCTCTCGGTAGTGGACGAAGATGTCAAAAGCGTCGAGTGCGATTCGGTCGATCTGTTCCTCGATCCTTGTCAAATCGGACGAGAGCCGCGGGTCACCCGCCGCCGATCCCAGCTTGCCTCGAAGGGCCTCCTTCAGGAGGAAGACAAAACCGACGGCCTTGGAGGCGGAGAACTGCTGGACGGCTCTGATCTTGATGATCTCGTGCAGGTGTCGTCGAATCGCTTCGACATTCGGACCGTCCAGCAGCGCCTCGAAAATTCCCCGCGTTCCCTTTCGCAAGCTCGTGCCGACCGGATTGGCGAATGGATCCTTCTGGTCCTTCAGGAGAGCAGAAGAGTCGTCGGGGTACGTCGCAAACACATCCTCGAGCCACTTCTCGATGATGGAGTCTTTATTTTTCTGCAACAGATCCCCGAGCGATATCATCCGGTCCCCTGCAAGGACACACAGACCCGCGTTACCCGTCCCCACTGGCGGTCAAACCCTCTCCACATCGATCTGCTGCCGCGTGGATCGATAAGAGACGGCCAGTGAAGCGAATATCCGGTCGGCGCGCCGCTCTTGAATTAAACGCAGCCTGTCGGCTTGGGAAGTCCGGCTACTTTACAGGCGCCCTTGGCGGGGCCGCTGGGAAAGAGGTCGTAGATTTCCTTGAGCTTGAAGCCTGTCGCCTTGCAGAGCTTGCGGATCATGGGCGCCATGTTGAACTCGAGATAGTACTCTCGGATCCAGTTGACCACTTTCCAGTGATCTTCTGTCATATCATCTACGCCTTCTGTCTTCGCAAGATCCGCGGCTACAGCCTCATCCCAAACTGCCGGGTCCTGAATAAACCCGTCCTCGTCGATTTCGAGCTGTTTCCCACCAAGTTCTACTGTTTCCACGAGCTTTCTCCTTATCTAGAATTAAGACGGATCAATTAGGCCGAAGCTGCCGTACAACATCCACGGCCTATACGATTTCAATGTCCAGGGCCGGCGGGCTCTTGAGTGTCTGATGAATCGGACAGAGCCGGGCCACTCTCTTTATCGCTTTCTTTTTGTTCTCGGGGATCCCGTCGGGCAGCTCCAGGTCAAGAACGATGCGCCCGACGCGCTTGGGGTGGTCCGCAAGCTCCAGGGTCAGGTTGACCTCGACGTCCCCGTCGTATCCGTGCCTCTGGCAGAAACTCTGGACCATCATCGCCGTGCACGCGCCCAGCGATCCGGCCATGAGCTCTGCCGGTGAAGGCCCCTGATCCCGTCCCCCGTCCTTTTCCGACATGTCGCATGACACATCGTGTCCTCGGACGCGGATGTTGAATTTCAGGCCGTCTTTTCTGGTGACGGAGATCAGGTCCACGGCACGAGTCCCCGATCAGATCATTCGCTCGGCAGCGACTGGTAGTAGTCCATCAGGATCTTGGCTACTTCGGGCCGCGCGAACTCGGGAGGCAGAGCCTCGCCGGCGGACAGCATGGCCCGTACTTTCGTGCCGGACAGAAACACGAAGTCCTCTTTCTGGTGCCCCTCCGGTGCCTCGCGCATCATGATCACGTCACCCACCACCTTGGAGAACGCCGTGTGGTCGGCCTCGAATATCTTGAGCTCGAGAGAGCCATCGGGGACATCCTTGTGGAAGATCTCCTGGGCGTCGAAGGCCCCGTAATAGTCGCCCACGCCGGCGTGGTCACGGCCCACGATCAGGTGGGTGGCGCCCATGTTCTGGCGGAACACGGCGTGGAGCACCGCCTCCCGGGGACCGGCATAGAGCATGTCATAGCCGTACCCGGTGATCTCGCAGGTGTTCGGCTCGAAGTAAAGCTCGACCATCTTGCGGATGGAAGCGTCGCGAATGTCGGCCGGGATATCGCCCTTCTTGAGCCGCCCCAGCAGCATGTGGATCACGGCGCCTTCCGCGCCCACTCGCTCCATGGCGATTTTGACCAGCGCCTCATGGGCGCGGTGCATCGGGTTGCGCGTCTGGAAGGCTACGACCTTGGTCCAGCCGTGCTTCGCGATCATCTCCCGGATCTCCACCGCGGTACGGAAGGTGCCCGGAAATTCGGAGGCGAAGTAGGAGTAGTTGAGCACCTGTATCGGCCCGGAGACGAAGTATTTGCCGACCGAGAGGAAGTTCTTGACTCCGGGGTGCTCCATGTCGGTGGTGGCGAAGACCTTCTCGGACATGAGCGCCATCTGCTCGTCGGTCGCCTCGTCGATCGACTCGATGTCCTGGATCGCCAGCACCGGGTTCCCGTCCACGTTCGGATCGAGCAGTGCGATCCGCTTGGCGTCCGCGATTCCGGAGACATCATCGACGACATTGACGATCGGGACCGGCCAAAAGAGACCGTCCGTGGTCTTCAGGCCTTCGGCCACCGCCATCGAGTCCTCGAGATTCATATAGCCGGTGAGGGGGTTGAAATAGCCGCAGCCCATCATGACCGCATTGGCGGCCGCCTGGGAGCAGATGAGCAGCTTCGGAAGACCTTCGGCTTCCTGGAGCAGCTCGGCGCGTTTCGCCTCGTCCTCAACATAGAGGGGGTTCAACGAGTCCGAACCGTGAGGTTTGATTAGTTGGGCCATGAGACTCTCCTTTCCTTCGTTCTGTAATGATGGTGATTGGAGGAGCAGTGATCTCTCCTCCTTAAATCGGTGACAGCGTTAACTTTCTAGAGGGGCCGAATCGGCCGAGAGCCGTACTCTATGCGCTCTTCAGCTCATTCCGCCCGGAATGCTCGGCATAGACCAGCGCCGTGGTCCGGTACAGAATGTGGGCGAACTTCGAATACGGCAGAAAAACCAACAGATCGAACACGAAAACAAGATGCACGAAATAAATTGCAAAAGCAGCGTACTGGAGCCCCCCCGTTCCGGAGGCGTGCTCTCCGGGGTCGGCTGCAAACCGGAGTATCTCGGTGAGCAGCCCCGTGATCGCCACGACCAGAAGCAGCACCAGAAAGATCCAGTCGAAGGAGTTGCCCGACCCGGATTCCTCTTCGCTTCTCTTTCGGTCACCGATGGCCTTCACGCACCCGTAGATCAGCACGGCACAGCCGGCGTTGGCAAGGATTTTCATGGGGTGGAGAAGACCGAAGGGATAGAAAGGTCCGATTCCGAAGAGGGGGAGCAGGTACAGGTCGAGCACCGCCCAGACCGTGACCACGAAGAGCGCCACGAAGCCGTAAAAGGCCAGGAGGTGCGCCAGCCGTCGCGGAGCCTGATCAGTGCATTGTCCGAATTTGTCGTGGACAATGATCGACTTGATCGTATTGACCAGGCTGGGGACGATTCCCCGTGCGGCCGAGTAACCGCCGGCTGATTCGTCGGCGGCCTTCATGGCCTGCCAAAAGCGGAACACCCCCACAGCGGCCGCAAGAGCTGCCAAGCCGGTGAAAAACGAAAAGAAGCCGATAATGAGCCAGTGGGGAAAGAGCCCGGCGTAAAAGCCGTGGGGCTCCCCGAAAGGCAGGATCTTCTCGATGGGACCGCGCACCGCCAGCGCCACCGCCAGCAGCACGGCAGGGATCAGGAGCATGAGCGGAAGGCTCTTGAAGCTGCTCGCCAGGTTGCCGAGGAATTGGGGCACGGCATAGTGGTGCACGCTCTCGCGCCGAACCGCCGCCAGAACGTCTCCCGGCCGCGCGCCGCGCGGGCATTGGGTGGAGCAGTCATTGCACTGGTGGCACTGCCAGACGTCCGGATCCGCCACCAGCCGGTCCTTCAGGCCCCACTGGGTCCAGATCATCTCTTTTCTGGGAAAGGGCTTCCGTCCTGTGGACAGTTCGCACACCACGGAGCAAGTGGCGCACTGGAAACACTTCTTCAGGTCTTCACCGCCCTCGGCGAGGACGCGGTGGAGAAACTCCCCGTCCGGCTTTACAGTGTATGGGGCTGCCATTCTAAAAATCCTTGAATGGGTTCATTCCGATTTCTTCGATCTCGTCCGAGAATTCGTTGATGATCTGCGTAAGCTTGTCGGGCTCCGAGATGGAAACCTCTTCGACGCGGACCCGCTCTTCCTCGAGGGCCATGGCCTCCAGCTTTTCCCGGATGTTGTCTCCCCGGGTTCCCATCAGCTCGCTGCCTCGGATGAAGTGGCACTGGTAGTCGTCGCCCGATTTGCATCCCACCAGCAGGATGCCGTCATAGCCGCGGCTCAGGGCCTCGTTGATCCAGACCACGTTGATCGCCCCCATGCACCGGACCGGGATGAACCGGATCCAGGCGCTGTGCTTGATCCGCTTGAGCCCGGCCAGGTCCAGGGCGGGATAGGCGTCGTTCTCGCAGATCAGGCCGAGCAGGCGGGGCTTTTCTTCGAACTCATCGGGAACGTGAATCGATTTGATCATCGAGGAGATGACCTCGATGGAGTAGTCCTTGAAGGAGACGATCCGCTCGGGGCAGGCGCCCAGGCAGATGCCGCAGCGGCGGCACCGCGTCGGATTCGGCTCGGGGGTGCCCTTCTCGTCCTCGTTGAGGGTGCCGAAGGGGCACTCCTCGGTGCACCGCTTGCACTGGGTGCAGCGCTGCATGGCGAATTCCGGGTACGTGATGTCCCCCCACCGGGGGTGGATCGCCTCGCCCCGGGCGGTAAGCTCCAGGCACTGGATCGCCTTCAGAGCGGCGCCCGCGGCGTCGTCCCGGCTGGCCTCCATGTCGTTCGGCGCCCGGACGCACCCGGCCGGGTAGATGCCGGTCCGCCGCGATTCATAGGGGAAACAGATGAAGTGCGAATCGGGGAAATTGTACTTGAGTGCGGGCAGATCGGGCCCCTGCCGGTAGGTGAGACCCAGGATGTCGGTGCCCTCGTGGTGCTTCAGCTCCTCGGCGGTCACTTTCGCCGCCTCGAGCTGCGCGCCCTCCTCGCCCTTTTCGATGATCCTCAGGGCGTCCTTGTACTTCCGGATGGACTCCCCGTCGGCCGCCGTGGGCACCATCCCCGTGGCCAGGACCACCAGGTCCGCCTCGACCTGGATGTGCTTGTCGATGAGGGTCTCTTCCACGTCGACCACCAGGTTGTGATCGGCCGCCTCCTTGACCGAGGTCACTTCCCCCTTGGTGAAGAAGATCTCGGCATCCTCCTGGGCCCTGCGGTAGAAGTCCTCGTACTGTCCCGGCGCCCGAATGTCCTTGTAGAGGACAAAGACCTGGGACTCGCTGTTGAGCTCACGGGCCCAGAGGGCCTGCTTCAGCGAGACCCGGCAGCAGACGGCCGAGCAGTAGGGCAGGTGCTCCTCGTCCCGGGAGCCCGCGCACTGGATGAAGGCGATCCGCCGGGCCGGTTTTCCGTCGGAGGGGCGGTTGATCTTGCCCGAGGCCGCCATCTCTTCGAACTGCACGTTGGTGATGACGTTCGGGCTGCCGAAGCCGAGGTGGCCGAGCTTGGAAGCGTCGTAGGGCTTCCACCCGGTGGCCTGGACGATGGCGCCCACACGGAAGTCCGTGGCCGTCCCGTTGGTCTGGACCGACACGTCGAACTGGCCGGGCTGGCCGTCGATCTTGTTGATCGTCGCCCCGGTGTAGACCTTGATCCGGTCGCTCTGCTCGATCTCCTTGATCCGGGAATCCAGGTCGACCGGCTCGGGCTCCCGGTAGGGAGCCTTCTTGGGGAAGAGCCTGGAGAATTTTCTCAGCCAGCCGCCGAGCTGCGCCTCCTTCTCGACCAGCGCGATATCATAGCCGGCGCGGGCCGCATCGAGGGCCGCCGTCATGCCGGCCTGTCCGCCCCCCACCACAAGGATGGTCTTGTCGACCTCCTCGTCGAAGGGCTCCGGCCATTCGGTCCTGTTCGCCTGGGCCACGCCTATCCGCATGTAGTCCTCGGCGAGCATCTGCGTGTCCTCGTCGTTCGCCTCGTGGCTCCAGACGACGTGCTCCCGCAGGTTGACCCGGGCGGTTATGCACCCCTCGAACGTGAAGGTGTCCGTGTTGAATCGGGGGGAACAGCCGGCCACCACCAGGGTGTTGGCGCCCGCCTCGATCTCCTTCTTGACCTGCTCGACACCCTCGTCGCCGCACAGGAACTGGTGGGTCTGGCAGAGCTCGACCTTGCATTCTTCTTTGACGACCTTCTCCAGGGCCTCGATATCGAGCGACTCGCCGATGTCGCAGCCCGTGCAAATCCAAACGGCTAATTTTTTTTCTTTATCCATTGGCCTTTTCCACGCAAGTCTGCAGGGCCTTCAAGGAAGCCCCTGTGGCATCCCGAACCGTCGCCGCCACCTCGACCGGCCGCCTGGCGCATCCTGCCGCCAGCAGGCCCTGGAGGGGCTGATCGCCCATCAGGAACCCATGCTCATCTCTCTGCAGATCTCCGTTGATTTCGAGTTGAACCGCCGAATCCGCCGGCACGATGCCTGTGGCCAGCACGACCATGTTGACCTCTTGAGTGACCCGATCGCCGGAGAGGGTGTCCTCGGCCTCGACCACCAGGTCCCCGCCGGCCGCCCCTTCCGTGATTTTCGCCACCTTGCCTTTGATCAGGTGTACTTTTTCGTCTTTTTGTATTTCCGCGTAAAAATCTTCGAGCCGGCCCGGCGTTCGCACATCAATGTAGAAGATGTAGATCTCCGCCTCCGGGTATTGTTCGCGCACATACCGCGTCTGTTTCAGCGAGCCCATGCAGCAGACGCCGGAGCAGTGCTTCAGGTAGTTCTCGTCGCGCGATCCCGCGCACTGCACGAAGGCGACGGACTGGATTTCCGCCCCGTCCGAAGGCCGCTGGATCTTCGCCTCCGTCGGCCCGCCGGGGGAGGCGAGGCGCTCCATCATGACGTTGGTGATCACGTTCGGATGCGTGCCGAAACCGAGGTTGTCGATCTTTGCCGCGTCGTAGGGTTCCCAGCCCGTGGCCCAGACAATCGCCCCGACCTCCACGTCGACGGTCTCGGGCTCCATCTCCAGCTCGATGGCGTCATAGGGACAGGCGGGTACGCATTTGCCGCACTCGGCCCCCGGGCAGACGTTGCCGTCGATGACGAACTGCTGCGGGTAGGCCATCTCGAAGGGCAGATAGATGGCCTTGGTTTTGCTCATCCCGTAGTTGAAGTCGTCGGGACGCTCCACCGGGCAGGCTTCCACGCACGCGCCGCAGGCCGTGCACTTGTTGTTGACACGGCGGGGATTTCGTCGGATGGATACCTGATAGCTCCCCGGCCCCCCGGAGATCTTTTCGACCTCCGAGAACGCCAGGCACCGGATGCTCGAGCTGGTCCGGACCCGGCGGAGGTTGATCTCCAGTCCGCAGCTCGGCGGGCAGAGCTTGGGGAAGTACTGGTTCATCTGGGCCACCCGTCCGCCCAGATAAGGTTTCTTCTCAACCAGCACGACATCGCAACCGGCCGCCGAGGCCTCAATGGCCGCGCTGATGCCGGCGATGCCGCCGCCGATTACGAGAATGGTACCGTGTTTGCCGTTTCCGCTCATTGTATTTCCTTAATCAGCGACCATTCGGTCGCTGATTCTGCTTGGAGAATTTTAACCTCAGGGACTCCATAAAAAAAATGAATCCCCATTCTCCATTATTACTCCAATAATCTCTATATTTTCCTTAACATGATTGAGTGGAAAATTCTCCAAATGAAATCCGAAACAAACGACATGCAATAGATCCTGTCTATGTCGTGTCGTTTGTTTCGGATTCAGAGTCCTTGTCCGGCGCCTTGTGAAAGACCTCTTTCTTGTCGAGTGATCCCTTAAACGCCTCGGCAACTTCCTCCTTCACCTTCATCGTGCTTTCGCCGAACAGGGAGAACCGCAGCCACAGGAACGCGAAGCGCAGCAGCCCCTCCTCGTCGTATCGCATCTCCTCCAAAAAATCCTCGTCCACCTCAAACCGCTGCAAAAGAGTGCTCCCGAACACGAACTCCCGGAATTTGTCCTGGTCGTAGCACGCGGTGAAGAACATGTGCATCTTCTCGGGAGATAAGGTTCCCCCATCTTCGAAAAATTTATGGAGCGTGAGCTCTTTGAACGCTTCGCCCCACTCATCGTACTCGTCGATCCCCTGGTCCTCGAACCACTGGCGGACCGTCCACTCCCGGGGCTCGCCGAATCCCTGGCACACCTCTTCTTTCAACAGGAAGTAGAACCGGTCCCCGCGCCAGCCGTCCGGGGTGTCCTTCGAAGAAGCCAGGCCCAGGGGATACATGCGGCAGGGCCACGGCCGGTCCGAGTAGATGCCGCATCCCTCGTCCGTCAGGAACAGACAGGACTTCGCCTCATCGTCGTTCATCCGCAGCATGACCACCGGCGTCTTCATGTCCTTCTGGACCGGCAGGATGGCGTATTCATCGAGAAAATCGGTCGATGTCATCCCGAGCCGCTTCTTCATGCGAAGCACGTCGTAGGGGGACAGAAAGATGTTCACATCGCCGCAGCATTTGTTGAAGCAGGAGACACCCGAGTGGCAGGCGAACTTGAATGTGTCGTCCGGGCCCAGACGCGGATAGTCTGCAATGATCTTCTCCTGCAGCTTTGCGCGCGGGTCGTCAGGGGGATTTTCGACGCTCACGAGTCATCTCCTTCTCTCACGTGTCACCACCTTCATCCTCTTCCACGATCATCTGCCGGGTCGCGGAGTCCGACCAGACCGGAATCATCGATGAAGTGCCGGTGGTGGGATTCAACATGTACCTGTAGGAAGCCGTCTGGTTGTATTGCTCCTTCATCCAGATCCACCCTTTTTTGTAATAGGAGCAATCATCATTGAAGCAGACGAAAAAGAACTCATCGTCCCAGCTCGAATCTTCCGGAACGAGCCACTTCTTGAGGTCGGACCCGCAGTGCGGGCATGTTCGAGAGATATCCGCCATCGGTCTCTTCGCTGTCGGGATTTTGGAAAAGAAAGTTAAAAAGTAAGCATTTAGCTATGAGCAAGCCGCCTGAAATCAGCTCTTGCCAATGGCTAACCGCTAACGGCTATGAGTCAGGGATTCCCGATGAAGAGAAATGTGAAACAGGACCTCCGGAGCGCCGCCGTGCGACGCATCCGGAGATCCTGAATCGCTTACCTGCTTACGCGCCCGAGATGTACTTCACGGGTCTCTTTATCATGGTCCACTCGCCGGTGTTCTTGTCGTAGGTGCAGTTACAGAAGGCGAGCCAGTTTTCGTTGTCCATGCTCGGTGTGTCGGACCGGAAGTAGTAGCCCGGCCAGCGCGTCTCCTCGCGGAAGAGGATCGAGCGCATGTGGGCATCCGCCTGGTACATGCGGTGGACGTTCTCCCAGGCCCTCATCAGCTCGTGCAGATTCTCGGCTGCGAGGTTCTCGGAGTCTTCTCTGAGGTAGGTCAGCAGTTCCATGCCCTTTTCGAGGAGCTTGTCGCTGGTCTTGAACTGACTCGACACGCCGCCTGCGTACTCGTCCATGATCTTCTGCAGGCGATACATGAACTCCTTGGGCCGGATGTAGTTCGGGTTGATGTCCGGATCGGTCGTTTCGCCCTTGTACTGCTCGAACGTGTCGATCGGCTTCAGGATCTCGGCCTTGAGTGCTTCGACAGCGCCCATGTCCAGCTCGGGGGCCTCGTTGTTGTCGAGGATGTAGGCGATGGCCGCCTTGGCCGCGATGCGTCCCTCGGCGTGAGAGCCGGATGAGAACTTGTGGCTCGAAGCTCCGGAGGCGTCGCCCGCGGCGAACATGCCCTTGACCGTGCACATGTGGGCGTAGCCCCAGAAGTACTCGTCCCGGGTCTCGTCGGTCTGGAGGTCTTCAGGGCCGGAAACCCACGCGCCGGAAGCGCCGGAGTGGGACCCGATGAAGTAGGGATCGCACGCCATGATCTCGGAGGGTTTCTTCTCCGGCTCGGTGTTCGTGGCGGCCCAGAGGATGGCCTGGGAGATGGTCATGTCCAGGAAGTCCTCCCATGCCTCGGACTCGAGCTCGCGGAGTTTCCTCTTGGCGGCCTTCTCGTCCGGAGCCTCTGCGGCAATCTTCTGAATCGCATCGGCTGTCTGCATGTAGATCGGGCTCTTGCCGTCCATCACGTCCAGCATCATCAGCCAGTTGCGGATGTTGGCCGGGCGCGGTTTGACCTTTCCGTAGGGCTCCCACTTGTCGAGCTCTGCGATGTTGTCCTGCATGTAGTTGCCGCCCTGGGCGTTGGTCGCGACTGCTTTGAACAGGAGGAACCATGCGCCGACAGGACCGTAGGCGTCCTTGTAGCGGACCGGAATGAACCGGACTTCCTGGCAGGTCATCTCGGCGCCGCCGTAGATGGTGAAGAAGGCGCTCGCGCCAGAGTTGAAGGGCGGGTACCAGGAGCGGCCGAAGCCCTCGCCGGTCGACCGCGGCTTGAACACGTGCACTGCGCCGCCCATGACGCACATGGTGGCCTTTGCCTTGAAGACGTATACCTTGTTGTCTCTGATGCTGAAGCCGATCGCGCCCACGCACTTGTCACCGTTTACGAGGGGATGGGTGATGAAGACGCGCTCGAAGATCTCGCCGTCGGCCTCGGCCAGGGCGTTCTTTGCGGCCTCGGCTACGACGACCTTGTAGGACTCGCCGTTGATCATCAGCTGCCAGCGACCTTCGTGAACGTATTTGCCTTCCTCGTCCTTCCAGATGGGCAGGCCCCACTTCTCGAAGAGGTGGACCGTGGAGTCCACGTGACGGGCGATGCTGGTCACGAGATCCTCGCGGGTGATGCCCATGAGGTCGTTGCGAACATAATCGCAGTAATCTTTAAGAGTATTGTTGCCGCTGTTGAGGTCCACGTACTGGTTGATGGCCGAGAGGCCCATCGCGACCGCACCCGAGCGGTCCAGCGCCGCCTTGTCGACCACGGTGACCTTCAGACCGTGCTTTTTGGCCCAGTAGGCCGCTTCCACCGCCGCTCCGCAGGCGGCCATTCCGCCACCGCAGATCAGCAGGTCGGTCTCAACCGTTACTGTTTCAAAATCCGCCATTTTCTATTACCTCCTAAATGTGTATACTGTATGCAATTGTTACGATCAAGAAAAAGCAAGTGGAATATTCACTCAAGAATACAGCCACTTGATTGCCCATGTCTCGATCACAGTGTCGGGACCTTGTCCATTTTGACCGGACCCAATTCCGTGTTCAAGCTTTCAGGCTCGCACATCAGGGTTTGGCTCCTGATGTCGTCGTCGCCGGTCGGGTAATGATCGAACGGTTGTGCCTTGCCTTCCTCGACGCCCCTGCGGATCGGGAACTTGAACCGCTTCGGCTTGATCTCCTTGCTGCGGAACTGGACGGTCCACATGATGTCCTCGGTGCTCCGCATGGCCGTCACGCTCGCGCCCATCGGCACGAAATCGGCGTAGCCGCGCACCTCGACAGCCTGTGTCGGGCAGATCTTTACGCAGTTGTAGCACTCCCAGCACATCTGGGGATCCTGGTTATAGGCTTTCATGGAGTCCTTCTCCAGGACCATGAGGTCGTTTGGGCAAATGTACTGGCAGGCCGTCTTGTCGAGGGCCTTGCAGCCGTCACATTTGTCCGGAATCACATAACTTGGCATGTCCTTTCCTCCCTTCTAAAAAATAGGGTTTTGGTTGAAGCAGGTTGTTGCTTCGGTTTCAGTCCAAGATGCTCCTTTTAGTAAACGAAACCATTTCGGTAAAGTTTCAAGAGTCGCGGCATCGAGATTTTTTTCACGTTTTCCTGTGTCCAAGGAATCAACTTGAAAATAAGTCTTGTAGTGCTGTTTTGAGATTTTTTTCACGTTTTCAATCGTCCATTCTATCCGTAAAAAAAAAACCTGTCAACCCTTTTTGAGATTTTTTTCACGTTTTTCGATAAGCCCCTGAAAAACGTCCTCTGTCTTGCTATTGTTTGAGATGATGGGCGATTTCGGCCAACCCTATGGAAATATGCTCGTCACGCACCAGAACGTCGGAGGGGACCGACAGCCAGGTGGGCGTGAAGTTCCAGATCGCCTTTACCCCGGCCGATAAGAGACGGTCCGTCAGCTTCTGGGACACCTCGGCCGGAGTGGTAAGGATGGCCAGACGGATCAGGTGGCTCTTTATGAAGGGCTTCATCACCCGCATGGGCTTGATCGGGCAGCCGGCAATCTTGCCGCCGATCTTGCGTTTGTCGTTGTCGAAGGCAGCCACGATTCGGAGGCCGTATCCGTGGAAAGCCGGATAGGCCAAAAGGGCGCCTCCCAGGTGCCCGGCGCCCACAAGGACGGCCTCGTATGTCTGGTCGAATCCGAGGACGACCCGAATGGCGCTGCATACCTCGCACACATCGTATCCGACGCGGCCCATTCCCTGGAGCCCGATGGCGCCAAAATCTTTACGGACCTGCGTCGGGTCTATGTCCAGAGCCTCAGCAATCTGGGCGCTCGTGACAGCCACAACCGACTTCCTGGCCGTCAGCTCGCTTAGAAAGCGGTAGTACCTCATCAGCCGCTCCAGGACCAGTCTCCTGAGGCGTAAGGCTCGAAAGGCGGGGGGCATTCTGTAGAAAGGAATCTTCACGTTAAAGCCTTTATGAGATAAAATTCACGATATATTCCGCCTATTGTATAGAGAAGAATTCAACGCCTGTCAAGCCCTATTGAGAAAAAGATCACGATATCAATGGCGGAGGGTATCGATAAAAAAAACACGCCAGAGCCGGCCGCCTTGGCTCGCTCTGGCGTGTTTCCGTTCCGGGGTGATTCCGGAAAGGCTAAATGGGCCGAGTGAGTTTACAGTTTACAGTCGACAGTGAGAAGCATGTAACTCTCGACTATAAACTGTTGACTGTCGACTAAGAGCTCAATTTCGTATTGACTTTGCAATATTTCGCTAATTTGGTTGCGGCTTCGCCGCTCTAGGAACTTCATCGATAAGACGTTTAATAGGCCGTGCAGGCACACCTGCAGCCAGTGTGTGTGGTTCGATTTTTTCTGTGACCACGGAATTGGCTCCGATACGGCAGAAATCGCCGATCTCGGCCCCCATGACGATCGTCGTCTTTGAGCCAATGTAGGCGCCAATGCCGATCTTGACCCCTTTCAAGATGTTTTTTGCCTGAGGGTCTCCGTAAAACCAATAGTCATCGGTCTGGATGTGCACATGTTCCCCATCCAAGATGGATGTGTATTCTCCGAAAATAGAATATCGGCCGATTTCAATGCTCTTGCCGCAATGAATTACGCAGCGAATGCTGAATCCGCACGCCCCTTCCAGGTAGAGCCTGCCAGAGATATGGGCTACGCATTCGGTACGGAACTGTCCCCTCGCTCCCATGTACAGTTCGCCTCCGCGAAGCTCGATGTGGGCCCGATCCCCGATGTGGGCCCTGTCGCCCAGTGTGATCTTGTTGTGGCCGCCCCGCACAGAGATCTTGACCCTCCTGCCGATCTCGCACGTCTTCGATAGGTCGAGCTCGAGGGTGGAGCGAGTCAGCAGGGCCTGGAAGCGGAGTCGACAGATCAGGCCCAGACGTCGCAGGGCATACATCATCCTTTGAAATCGTAACATCCTTACTATCCTCTGTTTTTATTCTTCCAATTTGAATCCAAGACAAGCCACCGGTTCTACAGGTGGTCGCTGATTGGGTGAAGGCCGGATGGCTGAAAGAGCTTGATGGTACTGCCAGCATAAATCAATGTCAACGATCAGGAGTCCAGACAGGATGAGGTTAAATTGACATCGATCTTTCGTTTCCCTAGACTCATATAAAGTAATAAGAAGATTAAAGAGGTAAAGTTTCTATGTTTAACCGGAAGAGATCCTATGCGGGCAAGGCGATTCGGTCTGCCTTCGCAATCGGCTTGGTCGCGGCGACGGTCGCAGCCTGCACGGCACTGTCAGGCGCCCCGCGCTCCGGAGAAAAGCTCCCCCATCCCTTTCTCTCAACGTTCTTCCCGGAGGACGGCGAGATCCCCGGGTGGAGGGCTGACGAACCGGTCTTTGTGGCACTGGATCTGGCCGAGCTGACGAGCCGGATCAACGGGGGGGCGCCGTACTACATCGACCGGGGAGTCGTTGATTCAGCATTTTGCACCTATGTCTCGGATGGCGGGAGCCTTCTGGAGGTTCAAGTCTATCGAGCCGGTGTTGAGAAGCAGGCCAGAGACCTCTATGAGGACGGGATGCCCTCGGGCTACTCCCCGCTCGACCTTCCTTCCGGAGAGGGATTCATCGAAAAGGGGACCTTCGGCGCCCTCTCGGCCAGGATCGTTGTGGGACAGACCTTTGCCCTTCTCTGGGTGAACGGTATGGACCCGGCGGCCCGCATGGCCCTGGTCGATTTCGCTTCCCGTCTGGCCCAGGCCGCCGCTGCGGGAGGAAAAGGAAAATGATAACAAGGCGCAGATTCATCAAGGCCGCCATCGGTGCGGGGACCTTCGCGGGGCTCGGATCGCTCGTGCCGGTCCCGATCCGGGCCGAGGCGGAAGAGAATGGGATAGTGAAAGAGAAAGGGATAGTGAAAGAAAAGGGGGGGAAAGCAGGGGAGGCGTCCGGGCCTTTTGCCGACGTCGCTCTCGTCAGGGGCAAGCCGGACGACGCCGTTCGGGCGGCCCTGGAGGCGGTCGGCGGAATCGGGCGCTTCGTGCGACCCGGGGCCAAGGTGGTGGTCAAGCCGAACATGGGATTCCCCAATCCCCCGAATATGGCCACCACCACCTCGCCGGAGGTGGTGGCCGCGATTGTCTCGCTATGCGTAGGCGCAGGAGCCGGCCAGGTCCTGGTCCTCGATCACCCGGTCCGCAGGCCCGAGGTCTGTCTCGAGCGAAACGGCATTCGTGATATATGCAAGCGCCTCGACAAGACCCACGTGATCGCCCCGGCCCGGCAGGCCTTCTTCCGCGAGGTGAAGATCTCGGCCGGGCGGGTGCTCCACCGCATCGAGGTGCTCAAGTCGGTCCTCGACGCCGATGTGCTGATCAACGTGCCCGTGGCAAAGGCGCACAACGCAACGGGCGTCTCCCTGGGCATCAAGAACCTCATGGGGGTGATCTGGGACCGCGAATTCTTTCACGGGAAGGTGGATCTCAACCAGGCGATCGCCGACCTCGCCGCCACGGTAAAGCCCGCCCTCACCGTGGTGGACGCCACCCGGGTGCTCACCGCCGGAGGTCCGGCCGGCCCGGGGCCGGTGGAGGTCCTGGATACGATCGTGGCCGGGGTGGATCCCGTGGCCGTGGATTCGCTGACCTTCGGCCTGACAAAGTGGTACGGAGGAAAGATCGGCCCCGACGCTCCGATCCACATCCGGGCTGCTCATGAGCTGGGTCTGGGAGAGCTCGACACGACCCGGCTGAAGGTCAAACGCATGGAGATCCCGGGCGCTGATGTATAAGTTCCCTATAGGAAATCCAGAAGACTCCTCGCACCGTCATCCCCGCCCCCGCTTTCGCGGGGACAGGCTCCAGCGGGGATCCAGCAAATGAGCTCAAGCATGGGTTCCCGCTTCCGCGGGAACGACGAAGAGATGGCTGAGAAAAAGTCCCCGGCGAAGCCGGGATAATTCAATTCGATAGGAAATCCAATTTTTTCCGTCAAAGAGTTTTAACGCAGAGGCGCAGAGGGATGAGAATATAGGATGAATTCGGAAAATCTTGGATGTTGCGAGGGGCGAAGCCCCGAAGCAATCCCCCGGGATCCGCATGCTAATAAGCACAGTGGGTTGCTTCGGCCCTTCGTGCCTCGCAATCTTCGACTTCGTCGCTGTCGCTCCTCGCAACGACCTTCAATTGAGTCTCTTTGAATCAATTGATTAAAAATCCTCTGCGTCTCTGCGACTCTGCGTTAAAAAATTCTGAGAGCCAAAGTCCGCCCGAAGGGCGATAAGTGCAAAAGATCGTGCTTCTCCTCGAGAACAGAATTCGATAACGAGGACGAGCACGAGGACGAAGTCAATGCGGAAAGCCACTCAATACACCTTCCTTGCCCTTTTTGTGGTGCTCCTCGTGTACAGCGCCTATCCGCTGAGCCACTTTCTACCGGTGGACGCCTTCTTCCGCATCGATCCGCTCATTGCGCTTGGCGTCTGGATCGCCCGCCGCGAATTGGTCGGGCGCTTCGCAGCAGCGATCGGGCTCTTCGTAGCCTCCCTCGTGTTCGGCAGGTATTTCTGCGCCTGGGCATGCCCCCTCGGCACAACCCTCGAGCTCACGGACCGCCTCCAGGCCGGCCGGCGGATCGGAGAGACAGCCCTGCGCAAGTGGCGCAGAGTAAAATACATCGTGCTCATCGTCGTCCTCCTCACTTCGGCACTCGGCTTCACCACGGCCTATCTCCTGGATCCCATGGCGATCCTCACCCGGGCTTCCACCTATGTCCTGTATCCGGCGGCCGTTCTGGTGGCCAACCTCTTCCTCGATCTGGTGAGGCCGATCGCCGAGCGGATGGGGTGGGTAGAGCTGGCCTATGCCCAACTCATCCAGCCTCTGTTCGGAGGCCGCTTTTCCGCCCTGCTGCTCCTGCTCCTCCCGGTGCTCCTGGGTGCGTTCGCCCCCCGTTTCTGGTGCCGCTCCATCTGCCCCCTCGGGGCGCTCTTCGGCCTGTGCGGCGCCGTCGCCCCGGTGCGGCGGACCGTGGACGAGGAGTGCACGGAGTGCGGAATGTGTCAGGACGCCTGCCCGACCGGTGCGATCGAGCCCGATCCCCGGTGCACCGTCCAGGGAGAGTGCATCAAGTGCTTCCAGTGCCGCGACGTTTGTCCCGAAGGGGTCGTGACGTTCCCTTTCCGCGGAATCAGCCGGGCCGTCGATGCTCGCGAGCCCCTGCCCGACCGGCGCGCCTTCCTCATCGCCGCCTCCGGGTCGGTGGCCGCCGGCATTCTCGCCCGGATCGACCCGAAGCTCGCCCGGCCCTACGGCCGCCTCATCCGGCCCCCCGGCGCCCTGCCCGAGGCGATGTTCGTCGACACGTGCGTCCGCTGCGGCCAGTGTCTGAAGGCGTGCGTCACCAACACCCTGCAGCCGAGCCTCTTCGAGGCGGGGCTCGAGGGGCTCTGGACCCCGCGCCATCACATGCGCCTGGCCGGATGCGAGCAGCAGTGCAACCTGTGCGGCCAGGTCTGCCCCTCGGGCGCCATACGCG
Source organism: uncultured Thermodesulfobacteriota bacterium (assembly GCA_964522545.1). Lineage (GTDB taxonomy): Bacteria > Desulfobacterota > DSWW01 > CAZFWM01 > CAZFWM01 > CAZFWM01. The sequence continues at coordinate 15,251 of CAZFWM010000035.1, read as the reverse complement.
CCCTCCCGCTCCTGGAGCGCCGTGCGGCCAAGACCGGCACCGCGGCCATCGTGCGCGACCGGTGCATCGCGTGGGCCGAGGACAGGCTCTGCCTCATCTGCGATGAGCAGTGCCCCTACAACGCCATCGTCTTCAAGAACGTGGGCGGGTTCAAGCGGCCGTACGTGAATGAGGGTCGATGCAACGGGTGCGGGATCTGTGAGGCCAAGTGCCCAGTGAACGGGGCCTCGGCGGTCATCGTATGGCCCCACGGGGAGATCCGCCTGGACGAGGGCTCATACATCCGGGAGCTCGGGCGCAGGAACATCATCCTCCAGTCCGAGGAGGACACCTTCGAAGAGGTCGGGCCGTACGGGGGCGGATATAGTCTCTGAGAGCACTTCGAACGGCAGAATGTTAATAGGGCGGCCCGTGGCCGCCGATGTATTTCCATCCGGCGAGGATCGGCGGGCACGGCCCGCCCTATCATTATTGATAAGAGACTCTTTCGATTATCGGAAAGAATCAGGAGATGGTGAACGAAACCGACGGCGTGCCGATCTTTGACGATGAGAGCGTGGACGACCTGTTCGGCGGCCTCATCCGTGTGATCCAGAAGCGGGGCGGCTATCGCTTCTCGGTGGACGCCATCCTCCTCGCCCACTTCGCGATCCAGAGCCAGCTGAAGCCCGGCATGCGCTTGGTCGATCTCGGAACAGGGAGCGCCGTTGTGCCGGTCACCCTGGCCGCCCGGGAGCCGGGACTCCGGTCGATCGGAGTGGAGATCCAGGAGGCCATGGCCGACAGGGCCGAGCGCACGGTCCGACTCAACGGCATGGAGGATCGGATCCGGATCGTTCGGGCCGACTTCCGGGACCTGCCCCGCATGCTGGAGCTGGAACAGTACGACCGGGTCACCTGCAACCCGCCGTACCGGCCGGTCGGCGCCGGCCGGATCAATTCCGAGAGTGAGAGGGCCATCGCCCGCCACGAATTCTGCGCCACCATCGGCAGCGCCGTCGAGGCGACCCGCCTGCTGCTCCGGGCCGGGGGGCGGGCACTCTTCATCTACCCGGCCGTGCGCACGGTCGATCTCCTCACGCGGATGCAGGCCGGCAACCTTGCGCCGAAGCGGCTCAGGCCGGTCTACCCGAGGCCGGGAGGGACCGGCAGGCTGGTGCTGGTGGAGGGAGCGAAAGGGGGCGGGCCGGGCATGGACGTCCTTCCGCCCCTGTTCATCTATGGGGAAGGGGACGACTACTCAGGGGAGATGGCGCAGATCTATGCGATGCTGGACGAGGATGGGGAGGGGAAGGGATAGTAGCTATTCCTGGTTCGTCTCGCGCTCCCGGCGCTCGATGGCCTTCCGGATCGATTCACGGAGGTCGGGGTCCTTTATCTTGGAGAGGTGCTCCTCGATCTCGCTGCGCACATCCTGATCCATCGGTCCGGACGGGATCGAATCGGAGCCCTGGGGACCGGAGGAATCCTGTTCCACCGGTCCGATCTTGAAGAGGATGTTCTCGACCATGGGCCGGCCGAGCCGGTCGTTGATCCGCTCAATGATCTCATCCCGCCTGAACTGCAGGTCCTGGAGCCACGCCGAGTTCGAGACCCTCACGCACAGGGTCTTCTGCTTGATGTAGTCCGGGTGGGCCCGGTTGGCGATCGGCTCGCCCACGACCTCCTTCCACACCTCCCAGATCCTCCGGGCGTCGAAGTCGATGTTGAGGCGCTTGAGGAGCCGCTCCATCACATTTCCAAGCGGTTCGGGCTTGCGGTAGTAACGCTTGTTGGTCATGTTCTGTCCCGCCAGATGGTTACGTAGCGACTATTGTACTCCATCCGGCGGGCTCCGGGAAGGGCCGAATTGTTACGGAGAAAGTCTTACATCAATGCATCTCCGCGACTTGTGTAGATGTGGGCTCAATGTCAAAGGCTATGTGAGTCAGAAGTCGACAAAATGGAGGGTCCGGTTCCACCCGGACCGCGGACGGCGTGGAAGCCGTCCCTCCAGGAAACTCTTGGCTCTGAACTGTTGACTGTCGACTGAGGACTCAACTTCGTATTTACCATGCCATGTTTCGCTAATCAGGTCATGGTTGTGCTGTTTTATGTGCGAGCCTTGGGAAACCGGATCCGTATCTCCTCCTCATCCACATCGACTTCGACCTCGGCCGAGGATGCATCGACCCCCTCGGGCGTCGGAAATGTGCGGGTGAAGCTACGGGCCGTTCGCCTCCTGCTGTATGTCTTGTCTTTGCGCCCTTCCGTTTTCCTCTCGGATTCTCTGTCTCCACGCAAGGTGATCTTCTCCTCGTCCACCTCGACATTGAGGTTGTCGTACTGGAGCCCGGGAGACTTGAGCACCAGGACAAGGGCCTCGGGCTCGTCTTTCTGGGTCACCTCGACCTCCAACCCTCGGCTCCGATGCCTGGGCCGTGCCCCGACATCCTCCGGCCGCGTATCGGAACGGCGCCGCTCCCGCTTCCTCAGGGTCTTACCCAACGATTCCTCAATCTCTTTACGGAAGCGCTCGGCTTCCCTCTTGATCCGATCGATCTCCTCTTCGAACTCTTCTTGGAAGTCCTCTCCTGCATAGGTCTTTCCATCGTGGAGTTTCTCGAGGGCCTTTTCCCGTATCTCATCGAGCTCCTCGAAGAATTCCTCGTCAAAGAATTGATCCGGCCAGGGATCATCGGCATGCGGATCGAGGAGGTTCTGGAGACTCTTTTTGATGTCACCGGAAAGCCCCTCGACGCCTTGAACCCGCTCCGACAGGCCGGCCAGGGAGAGCTGGATCGATTCTTCAGACTTCGACCTGCCGAAGAGCAGGAATCCCTCGGTGATGCACAAGGCAAACAGGACGATCACCGAGATCCAGAGAATTCTATGTTTTGTTTCAGGCTTCATCAGGGCCTCCTCGATTTGTGAACCCGAATTGTGCAACAGGAGTTTGCTGCACAATTCGGGTTGCTTGGAATGTGTACTGCCTACAGTTGAATGTAACGTCCGGATGGTTGTTTGGGTTTAATGTGTCTCGTCGGGCCGGTCCGGATATCTATAGGTATAAGAGACCACTATTTTTCTTCTATAATAGTCATGCTATGATCTCCTCCTGTTAAAGGGTGCGCTCATAACTCCCAAAGAAGGATGAAAAAATGACCAATGACAAGAAATCGCCCAGGCTCACCGAGTCGGTTCGCGGGGCCGGCTGAGCCTCCAAACTGGGTCCAGGGGACCTGGACCAGGCGCTCTGCGGGCTCGATATCCCGGACCACCCGGACCTCATCGTGGGGTTCAAGGGGGCTGAAGACGCCGGGGTCTTCCGGATCGGCGACGAGGTCGCCCTCGTCCAGACGGTCGATTTCTTCACGCCCATCGTCGACGATCCCAGGCTGTTCGGTCGGATCGCCGCGACCAATGCCCTGAGCGATGTCTATGCCATGGGCGGCCGCCCCATAACGGCCATGAATATCGTGGGCTTTCCGTCGGGCGAGATGGAGATGTCCGTCCTCCGCGAGATCCTGGCCGGTGGGCTCGAGACGATGCGCGAGGCCGAGGTCGTGCTGGTGGGCGGCCACAGCGTGCAGGATCCCGAGCTCAAGTACGGCCTATCCGTGACCGGCCTGGTCCACCCGGACCGGGTGATCACGAACGCCGGGGCCCGGCCCGGGGACCGGCTGGTGCTCACCAAGCCGATCGGCACGGGGATCATCTCCACGGCCGTGAAGGGGGAACTGGCCGGCAAGCAGGCCGTCGCCGAGAGCACGGCCTCGATGATGCGGCTGAACCGGCGGGCCGCCGAGGCCATGATCGCCTCGGGCACCAGCGCATGCACAGACGTGACCGGCTTCGGCCTCCTCGGGCACGCGGCCGAGATGGCCGAGGCGAGCTCGGTCGCCCTGGCGATCGACGTCTCCTCCGTGCCGCTCCTCACCGGCGCCCGGGATTACGCGGGGATGGGGCTCGTGCCGGCCGGGACCCGGGCGAACCGGGAGTTCCGAAAGAGCACGATCGAGGCGGGCCCGGAAATCTCGGAGATCGACCTCGACCTCCTCTTCGATCCCCAGACCTCAGGCGGGCTCCTCATCTCGCTACCGGAGGAAGCAGCCGGGCAGGTCGTGGACCGACTACACCGGGACGGGGAGGAGAGTGCGGCCGTGATCGGGGAAGTGCTGGCGGAGCCGGCCGGGAAGATAATGCTCCGGAGTTTTTCCGGATAGACGACAGGGAAGGACAACTTAAGTAAGGTGAGATCTTAAGAAATTGTTATCGCAGCTATAGTGCTATATACTACTTTTCAGTAAAATAGTCACCATAAATCACAAGAAGATAATATTCTTTAGGCCGATTAGAAATTAATATAAAAGGTTATTCATCTACTATCTTCCATTTGCGTCTTCAGTTTGTGAACTAAATCAAAACAAGCAACTGCAAGATATTTACCCCCATTAGAATTAAGGAGTCCATCCAAGATGAAATCATGCTTTGTGTCATTTAAATGAACGCTTCCCGCCCAATAGACTTTTCCTGTTTGGGTATCGACAAGCCTAACGTTAAATATTTGATCGATTGTGGACCATGATAGCACTGTTCCTAATACTACAGCATCCACATTGCCTAGCTTGCCAAGACGTTTCAGGTTTTCCCTACTGACGAGATCCGACATAGAGAAGCGCAATTCTTCTATTAATCTATTCATTTGTTGCCTTTCGATGATTGTATATTTTTGAATCGAAATCAGCTCTGTTAAAAGGGTTTCAGCAACAATAAATCCAGCATTTTCGCAATTGTGATGCCGAATATCATTGCATTTCGTTTCAAGATCAAGGACTGCAATTGAGATCTTATCTTGCGTGAGATGATTCTGGGGACCGGCGGTAATCCTGACAGTATATTTTACCGTTGGGGCCGCTTGGGCGCAACTTAAAGTTATAGATAAATATAAGAATAATAAATTTAATATAACCTTTTTTCTTAATATGCGCTCATTGCGAGCTTCTTTGCCATTCATTCGTTTTGTTATCATCAAGTTCTCCTTACATACTGCGTAGATAAAAAAATGAAAAGATGTAAAAGAAACAGGCTACCAAGCCCCCCAATTAAAAGCCGGACATGTCTTAAGAATTCGTGGCTGCAATGAGGCTATGGACTACCCCGTTTCCCGCCCCAGGATCTCGGCCGCCTCGGCCCGGAGGTCCTTCTTGAGGACCTTCCCGATCGGGTTCTTCGGCAGGTAGGGGCGGAACTCCACGCGCTTGGGGATTTTGTACTTGGCCAGCCGCTCTTGGCAGAAGGCGACGATTTCCTCGGCGCTCTTCTCCTTGTCTCCCGACAGGATCTCGGTCGAGCGCGGCACGATGAAGGCCCAGACCTGCTCCCCCATCCTGGCCTCTTGGACCCCCACTACGGCCGCCTCGGACACGCCGGGGTGCTCGTGCAGCACCTCTTCGATCTCCCGGGGGTAGATGTTCAGCCCGCCCCGGATGATCATGTCCTTCATTCGTTCTGTGATGTAGAGATATCCGTCCTCGTCGAGGCAGCCCACGTCGCCGGTGTGGAGCCAGCCGCCGCGTAGCGCACGCTCGGTCTCTTCGGGACGGTTGTAGTAGCCCTTCATGACGACCGGGCCGCGGACCACGATTTCGCCGGGTTCGCCCGGCGGCAGCGGGCGGTCCTCCTCGTCGAATATTCGCAGTTCGATCCCCTCGAGCGGCGTGCCGGCTGATCCCGGCCGGCGCGGTGCGTCGGGCCGGCACAGGGACACGGCCGCGGCGGTCTCGGTGAGGCCGTAGCCCTCGTAGACTCGGCAGCCGAACTTTTTCTCGAAGGCGACGAGGAGCTCCTCGGGCATGGGGGCGCCTGCGCAGGTGCACTTTTCCAGGGACGAGGTGTCGTACTTGTCGGCCTCCGGGCATTCGAGCAGGTAGGTGAACATGGTGGGGACCCCGGCAAAGGTGGTGACCTTGAACTCCTCGATGAGGCGGAGCGCGTCGTCGGCCGTGAACCAGCGCATCATGACTCCCTTGATCCCGAAGATGAGGCCGGCGTTCATGGTGATGATCCCGAAGATGTGGGCCATGGGCAGGGCCCCGAGGCCGATCTCGGCTCGGGTCGTTTCCGTGGCAGAGCATGCCGCGATCGCGTCCGCGTATAGGTTGGCGTGGGAGAGGCAGACCCCCTTGGGCTTGCCCGTGGTCCCGGATGTGTAGATGATCACCGCCGTCTCATCGTCGTCGGTCTCGACCGTTTGGATCCGGCCGTCGTGGGCCTCCACCATGTCCCGGTACGAGTGTGTCCCCTCGTACTCTCCCTCTCCCACGACGACGACCCTCTCGAGCGAGGGTACGGCGGCCTTGACCTCGAGGACCTTGGGGAGGAGCTCGGGGGAGGTGATGATCGTGGTGGCGCCCGAGTCCGTGGCGATGTAGGCGAGCTCGTCGGCTCCGAGGAGGAAGAGGACCGGAAGGATGATGCCCCCCAGCTTGAGGATCGCCTGGTAGCCGAGCAGGACCTCCGGGCAGTTGGGCAGGTGAACGATCACGCGGTCCCCGCGCTCGACTCCGATCGATCGAAGGGCGTGAGCGAACCGGAAAGACTCGCTCTGCATGGCGGTGTTGGTGTATTCCCTGCCCTCGAAGACGAAAGCCGTGTACTCGCCGAAGTTCTTGACGTTCTGCTCGGCCAGTCGGGTGAGGTTCATGGTCGGTTCCTCCTGATGCGGCAATGCCGCAGAGAAAAAAGAGAATATTGAATATCGAACAAGGAATGTCGAACCGCAGAAGGTCGGAAGGAGGAAATGGGGAGACTTCTTTCCTTCGAAATTCTGCGGTTCCTTGTTCTGCTGTTCGATATTCTCATTTCATTCTGACGGGATGCGGGCCGTGAGGGTCGTCCCCTTTCCCTCCTGTGACACGATCTCCATTTTTCCGCCGAGGATCTCGGTCCGGCCCCTCAGGCCGAACAGGCCCTGCCCGGTGCGGAGCTCACGGCCGCTCAGGATGCGGAGGGGATCGAAGCCGCAGCCGTCGTCGGTCACGCGAATCGAGATGTGGTGACCGGCGCGGGTGACGGTCACTCGCGCCGTGCGTGCCTTCGCGTGGCGAGCCACGTTGGTCAGGCTCTCCTGGAGGAAGCGGTACAGGTAGGTGCCGATCCTGTCGGGCAGGGAGTCGAGCTTCCCACGGACCGTGAGGATTGCGCGGATCCCGGTCCGCTCGCGAAAGTTGCGGCAGTACCACTGAATGGCGGTGGGCAGGCCGAGATCGTCGAGCATGGCCGGCCTCAGGTCATAGGAGAGCCGGGAGACGTTCTCCAGGGTTTCGTCGATCAGCTCGTAGAGCGACTTGAAGGGGCGCCGGTCCAGCTCGTCCGCTACTTCCACGGCCTTTTCGATGAGGCTGAGGTTGATCCGGATCCCGGTCAGCGCCTGGCCCACCTCGTCGTGGAGCTCCCGGGCGATCCGCTTGCGCTCGGCCTCCTGAGCCTGGATCACCTGGTCGGTCAGATCCGCGAGGGCGGCCTCTTTTCGCTGGAGCTCTTCGTAGAGGCGCTGGTTCTCCACGGCCACCCCGATCTCCCGGCCGATGATGAGCATGGTCTCGGTGAATCGGAAGGGAGGCTCCTGCCCGATCATGTTGATCGTCCCGATGACCCTGTTCCTGGAGATCAGGGGGAAGGATGCCCCGGCCCGGCCCGGGAAGTGGTGTCTCAGGGCCTTGGGAATTCTCTGTTCGGACTCGATGTCCGGCAGAATTTCGGGCCGGCCGGTCCGGACCACATGGCCGGCGACTCCACTACCCAGGGGAAGCCTGGAGAGGGCCTTGACGAGCTCATCGGGCACGTTGACCGGTGCGACCAGGCGGAGCTCAGGGGCCTGCTCGTCGAGCAAGTAGAAGCCGAGGGCCTTGCAGCCCGTGAGGGCGATGATCTGGTGTCCCACCCTCTCGAGCATCGCCTCCAGGGTATCCGCGTGGCTCAGGGCGTCGGAGATGGCCTGGATGCTCGTGATCTCCTTGTAGCGCTGGGCCAGCTCGGTCTCGGCGCCCTTCCGGTCCGAGATATCCCTGGCCATTTTATCTATGAGGAGCATACGGCTGATCTTGCAGCCTAGATGGTTCGAGAAGAGTTCGACCAGGCCCCGGTCGAACGCACTGAGGGCGGCGGGCTTGCGGGAGTAAAGCTCGAGACGGCCGAGCACTTCGCCGTGGTGGGATAGCGGAACAGAGTAGAAGAAACGGTAGCCCGCCTCGATCACCTCGGGAGGAATCTTCCTCCTCTTCCTCTCCTTGAGGAGGTCCGGGATCAGGCACGGCCGGTCGTGCCTGACCGTCCTCCCGAAAAAACCCTCCCCCTTTCTGAAGGGGCCGAGCAGGGGGGCGATTGCCCTGGGAACCCCTCTGGAGGCCCGGGTGACGAACCGATTCTTTCTCTCTTCCTGAAGACAGATCCGCCCTGTAGGCAGGCCGAGAAGTTGCAGAATCCCGGCGAGCGACCGCCTGAGAATCGTGTCGAGGTCTCCGGACTCGGCCATGATCGCGGTGAGCCTTTGAATGCCGTAGACCTCGGGTGCCTTTTGCTCTTTAGGGGGAACTTTCATTTCTACCTCTTTTATATTGAAATCGGCGATATCCTGTCAAATATCATATCCCCGCATACGGGCAAGTATGACATTGACAAGGAAACGGTCTTGGAAGGATATTGTGCACTATCCTTGGGAAGGTCATTCGTGGAAAAGGGGGGGTGGAGCTGACGGCTGATAGCTTGCGGCTCCGCCGCGTTAGGGAGAGACTTCATGGACCAGGACAAAGCCGAGCAAGAGCTCCGGGCCCTGCGGGAACAGATCAACTACCACAATCACCTCTATTACGTCCTAGACGACCCTGAGGTCTCGGACGCCGCTTATGACCGGCTCATGCGCAGGCTCCAGGAGTTGGAGGAGGCGTTTCCCGAGCTCCTCACCCCGGACTCCCCGAGCCAGCGCGTGGGGGCGGCCCCCCTCGAGGCCTTCGGCACGGTGGAGCACACGCTTCCCATGCTCAGCCTGGAGAACGCCATGGACACCGGGGAGGCCCGCGAGCTCGACGAGCGGATCAAGCGGCAGCTCGGTATGACCGGCGATATGGGGTACGTGGCCGAGCCGAAGCTCGACGGCGTGGCCGTGGAGCTCGTCTACGAGCGGGGCCTCTTCACGGTCGGCTCCACCCGGGGGGACGGCAGGATCGGCGAGGACGTCACCCAGAACCTCAGGACCATCCGGTCCGTGCCGCTGAGGCTTCTCGAGACGGGGGATCCGCCGCTTCCGGACCGGCTCGAAGTGCGAGGCGAGGTCTACATCGGGAACGCGGATTTCGAGGCTCTCAACGAGCGCCGGGCGGCTGAGGGGGAGCCTCTCTTCGCGAACCCGCGAAACGCCGCGGCCGGCTCGCTCAGGCAGCTCGATCCCCGGGTCACGGCCGGAAGGCCCCTGGCCCTCTTCTGCCACGGCCTCGGCGAAGTCCGCGGAGCCGATCTCACGAGCCAGTGGGCCTTCCTCCGGGCGCTGCCGCGCTGGGGGCTCCCGGTGAGCCGGGAGGTGAGGCAGTGCGCCGGTATCGAGGAAGCCATCGGCTATTTCCAGGATATGATGGAGCGGCGCGAGGGCCTCGCCTATGAAGTCGACGGGGTCGTCCTCAAGGTCGACGACTTCTCCGTCCAGCGCGAGCTCGGCGTCAAGGCCCGCTCTCCCCGCTGGGCCTTCGCCTGCAAGTTCCCCCCCCACCAGGAGACGACCCGCGTGCTCGACATCACGGCTCAGGTGGGCCGGACCGGAACCCTGACGCCCGTGGCCGAGCTCGAGCCGGTGCGCGTGGGCGGGGTCGAGGTCCGGCGCGCCAGCCTGCATAATCAGGACGAGGTGGACAAGAAGGACGTGCGCGTGGGCGACACCGTGGTGGTGCAGCGCGCAGGCGACGTCATCCCCGAGGTTGTGAAGGTGGTCGCCTCCAGGCGCGAGGGCGACCCACCCCGCTACCGGCTCCCTGCCGCATGCCCGGTCTGCGGAGCCGCCGTGGTCCGCCCCGAGGGGGAGGCGGCGGCACGGTGCACCGGGCTATCGTGTCCGGCCCAGCTCAAGGAGCGGATCAAGCACTTCGCCTCCAAGGGAGGGATGGACATCGAGGGCCTGGGCGACAAGCTCGTGGCCCAGCTCGTGGACAAGGAGATGGTCCGGGACGTGGCCGACCTCTACGAGCTCACCCTGGAGGACCTGGCCGGTCTTGAGCGGATGGCCGAGAAGTCGGCCCGCAACCTCGTGGCCGCCTTCGAAGAGAGTAGGGAAGTCCCCCTCGACCGGTTCATCTATGCCCTCGGCATCCGGTTCGTGGGCGAGCACGTGGCCGCCGTGCTCGCGGATCACTACGGCTCCCTCGAGGCCCTCCAGGTGTCGAGCGCCGAGGAGCTCGAGGCGATCTACGAGATCGGCCCCCAGGTGGCCGGGAGTGTTTCGGCCTTCTTCCGGGAGGCGAAGAACCTGGCCACGCTCGAGCGCCTTTTCGAGGCGGGCGTCGATCCCGCCGGCGTGGAGACGAAGCGGGGCGACCGGCTCGCCGGCAAGACCCTGGTGATCACGGGTACGCTGGAGGGGATGTCGCGGGCCGAGGCGGAGCGCCGCGTGGCCGAGCAGGGGGGGCGG
>CAZFWM010000035.1:0-4587 GCA_964522545.1 uncultured Thermodesulfobacteriota bacterium | reverse complement strand
GTTTTTGGGGTTCGGGGGCTGGGTTTGTGGGGGGCGGTGGGGTGCCGCGGGGTGGCGTCGTTGGGGGGGGGGGTGACCTCGAGCGTGAGCAAGAAGACCGATTACGTGGTGGCCGGGGCCTCACCCGGCTCCAAGCTGGAAAAAGCGCGCGCCCTCGGAGTGGCCGTGATCGGAGAGGAGGAGTTGTTTGAATTGCTCGGGGAGTGAGGGGGGGGAATATTGCCTCGTTCCGAGGCTCTGCCTCGGAACGGAACTCCAAAGGGGCTCTGCCCCTTTCGGCCTATAAGTTAGCTGTGCTCCGATCAAGGAGGCGGAGCCTGGGAACGAGGGGGACTTTGTGCCTCGATCTATCGGCGTCAGCCGATAGATCACTTAAAACATCCGAGCTGACAGGCGGCGATCTTGATGCCGAGCTCATCCGCCGTCTTTCCCACCTCGATAAGGGGCGCGTCGAGTCGGTCGGCGATCTCGAAGGCTTTCTTGCAGGCGAGGCGACCGTCGGCGGCGGCTTCCTTCACCGCCTTTTCAATCTCTTCACTCATCCTTTTCCTCCGAGTCCAGCTTCTGGAGCAGCCTGTCGAGCTCCTCCATATCCTCGGCCTCTCGGGTCAATTTCTCCTCGATCTTCTTCATCTGGCGGCCGACCTCTCTTGCCTTGTCCCTGGCGCCCCGGTTCATATCCCCGACGGCATCGCCGACCCGGTCGACCTTTTCCCGGGCGTCACGCTCGATCTTTTTGATAGAGCGCTCCACTTTTTTCGTCTCTTTTCCGAGGTCCTTGATGAAGTCGGCGCCGCCCAAGTATATGAAGGCGATGAAGATCGCCACCCCAATGAGAATGCCGATGATGATGCGAAACATGGTCCGCCCTTTCTCTGTTTCATTCCCGTGGTCTGTCTTTACAACTCTTCCTTCCATCCCATATCATAACAACCTACGCTGTTCAACGGACCGGGAGTTTACATTGGTCACCCCATTCAAAGGGAGGCAAGCCTAATGCCTGAGAATCAAGAAAAGAAAGAGATCAAGATCCAGATCCAGCTCGATGAGAACGTGGCCCAGGGAGCCTACGTCAACTTCGCCATGATGAGCCACTCCGAGACCGAATTTCTCGTCGATTTCATCTTCATCCAGCCCCAGGCCCCCAAGGCCAAGGTCCGCTCCAGGATCATCCTGAGCCCGAAGCACGTGAAGCGACTCTACCAGGCCCTTGGGGAGAATCTGGCAAAATACGAAGAGCGATTCGGGAAGATAGAGGTCGCCGGTCCCATGGGGCCGGGGGGCAAGATGAAGTTCGTTCACTAGGGATCGAGTCATAGGGCGGCCCGTGGCCGCCGTTACGATCGCATGAGTTATGATCGCATGAGAATCGGCGGGCATGGCCCGCCCTATCTTGAAAGCAATGGACATCGAGGGCACATACAGCCTGATCGAAAAGGAGATGGCCGAGATCGAGCTGTTTCTTTTCGATTTTGTGCGTCAGGGAAGCGGGGCCATCCCCGAGGTGGGGTCCTATATCATCCGGGCCGGAGGCAAGCGTCTTCGTCCCGCCCTGGCCGTGCTGAGCGCGAGGCTCTGTGGGTACAACGGCCCGGATCTCGTCCCGTACGCGGCCCTCTTCGAGCTGATTCACTCGGCCACCCTGCTCCACGACGACGTGGTGGACGGAGCCGTTGTTCGGCGGGGACGACCTTCGGTCAACACCGCATGGAGCAGCGATGTGAGCGTAGTGGCGGCGGATTTCCTCATTGCTAGGGTCTTTCAGATCCTCTCGGACCGCGGCGATATGAGGACTCTCGGTCTCGTGACCTCGACGATCACCCGGATGGCCTCGGGCGAGATCTTCCAGCTCGGCAACGCCGGCAGCGCGGATGTGGACGTGGCGGTCTACCTGGAGGCCATCGTGAACAAGACCGCCGAGCTCATGGCCGCGGCGTGTCGGACCGGCGCTCTGCTCTCCGGGGTCCCTGAAGAGCAGGGGGGGGCCCTTGCCGGGTACGGCGAGAATCTCGGCGTCGCCTTCCAGATCATCGACGACGTGCTCGACTACTCGGCCGAGATGGAGGCCTTCGGCAAAGAGGTCGGGCAGGACCTGCGTGAGGGCAAGGTCACCCTCCCTCTGATCGCGGCCCTCAGGAAGGCCGGACCTGAGGAGCGTCGTCCCGTCGAAGCGATCATACGCTCAGGGGCCGCGGGGGAAGGGGAAGTCGGCATGGTGATGGCCTTCATCGAGAGGCACGAGGGCATCAGGGAAGCCAGAGCCATGGCCGAGCGTTATGCTGACGGGGCGATCGAGGCCCTGGCCCCGTTTCCGGCCTGCCCGGAGCGCGAGGCCCTCACCGCCCTGGCCCGGTTCGCCGTGGAGCGATCTTACTGATTACGGAATCCACATGCGCCTTCGCTATCTGAGGGTCCAGGCGCGCAACCTGGCGCGCAACCTGGTCATCGAGCGCTCCGGCGGCCTCGGGCGGGCCCTGGTGAAGCCCTCCGGGATCTACGTGGACGTCACCTACCGCTGCGCGATGCGATGCCGGACCTGTTTTCGCTGGATGTCGCGGCCGCGCGCCGACGAGCTGGACGTGGACGGGTGGAAAGAGATCGTTGCGGCCCTGCGCGGCTGGCTCGGAGACTTCTACCTGACCTTCGGCGGCGGAGAGCCGCTGCTCAAGCCGGGGATCGAGGAGATCGTGCGGTTCGCCTCCTCCATCAGGGTGAACACCTCGATCATCACCAGCGCCTACCTGCTGGACGGACCGAGGTTCGACCGGCTGAGCGAAGCCGGTCTCGACTGCATCTGCATCTCTCTCGACGGGATCGATGCCTCCACGCACGATGCGATCCGGGGCATGCCCGGGAGCTTCGAACGTGCCGTGGCCGCGGTGGAGCGGCACGCGGACCGGGTCCGGTCCGGGGGAACCCGGACCACCCTCTCGCTGAGCACCATGGTCATGCGCGGCAACGTGGGCGAGATGGTCGACCTTGTGCGGTGGGCCGAGGCCCGGGAGGTCCACAGCGTCAATCTCCAGCTCCTCCTGCCTCCTTCGGCATTTCCCTTTACCGCTGAAGAGCCGGTCGACTATGAAGCCCTCACTTCCGGGGCCGACTTTGCCGAGCTCTCCGGGCAGGGGGCCACGGACGACCAGATCGAGGCCGCCTTCGCAGAATTGATCGAAATGCGCGACTCGGGCCATCTGATCATCAACAACTCCGACCGTCACCTGGAAGCCCTTTGCGAAGCAGTGAAGGGGAACCTGGATGGCCTCGATGTGGCCTGCCGCGTGGGGCACATGAACTTCTTCGTCGACCCCTTCGGGAATGCACGGCTCTGCCCGCTCATGGATCCTGTGGGAAATGTGTCGCTCCACCGGCCGGAGTGGCTGTGGAACGTCCGGGCGGCCCGCGAGCGCAGGTGTGAGATCGAACAGTGCAACAAGCCGTGCAGGCTCGCTCACTGCAATTTCCCCAATGTCCAGCTCTACAGGAGCCTCGGGCGCCTCTGGCAGCAGTACAGCCGGCGGGCCCTTGGGCGGCAAAGGATTGGATAGGTAAAGTAACGAAAGCCTTGCCGAAAGAAATATTTTTCAACCACAGAGGACACAGAGTTCACAGAGAGTCAGAAGAGAGAATATTCAACAATAGCAACATATCCCTTGTCTCTCTCTGTGCCCTCTGTGGTGAATCAACAATGGAGACATTCTACTTGTCCAATGTTCATGGAGCAGGAGTAATAAGCGTTAACGTGGTAGAGTTATGTGCACGCTGATCCTGCTCAACCGGATGCTTCCGCGCTATCCGCTGATCGTCGCCGCCAACCGGGACGAGTTCTTTATTCGGGAATCTGAGCCGCCCCACATCTTCGACGCGGGCCCGGGCGTGCGGGTCCTGGCCGGGCGGGACCGCATGGGCGGCGGCACCTGGCTCGGCATCAATTCCTTTGGGCTCCTCGCGGCCGTCACGAACCGGCGAAACCCGGCCGGCCGCGATCCATCCCGCCTCTCCCGGGGCAGGCTCGTGCTCGACTGCCTCGCCTGTGAGAGCGCGGACGAGGCCGAGAGTCGGCTCGACCGGACCGACTGGGATGCGTATAATCCCTTCAATCTCCTCGTCGCCGATGCCGGCCGGGCCCTGGCCTGCACCAATGCGGGCGACGCCCGGAAGATCGCCCCGGGCCGCGGGCCCTTTGCGATAGCCAACGGCGACCTCGGAGACAGGGCGGCCCCGGAGATCGAGAGGGCCGAGTCGGCCGTAGCCGACCTTCCCGAAGAAGAGCACGCCTTGGTCGATCTTCTGCAGGTCGCATGCCGGAGCCACGAAGGGGCCGAGGCCGACCCGCTCCAGGCCATGTGCGTCCATCTCGAGGGCTATGGAACGGTCTCGTCCACGATCATACTGTTCGCCGGCGCTCCGGATGGCGCCGGCGAAGAGCGGCCCGGACGCTACCTGCACTGCGAAGGGCCGCCTTGTAAAGAAAGGTATGAGGACCTCTCAGGGCTGTTTCGACAGCTCATGGCGGGATCTTGAATAAGCCCTAGCGTTGCATAAAACCGCAGGCGGAAACCGCTGACGCTCGCGCCAGAGCACGCCATC
>CAZFWM010000034.1:0-36221 GCA_964522545.1 uncultured Thermodesulfobacteriota bacterium | reverse complement strand
CGCACCAGGGCCGCGTCGAAGGAGGTGCCGCCCATGTCCACGGTGATGCAGTCGGTGTAGCCGTCAGTGGATGCGTAGAAGATGCCCGCGTTCGGGCCGGCCGCCGGCCCGGAGAGCAGGGTCATGGCGGCCCGGTCGATGGCGATCTCGGGCGCCACCACGCCCCCGTTGCTCTGCATGATGAGGAGCACGCCGCCGAAGCTGTGCTTTTGGAGGCGGGCCAGCAGACGTTCGAGGTAGCTCCGCAGGACCGGGCCCACGTAAGAGTTGAGCACAGTCGTGCTCACCCGGTCGTAGAATCGGATCGAGGGGAGGAGCTCCGTGGAGACGGTCAGATAGGCCCCGGGCATGAGCTCGCGCACCACCTCGGCGGCGCGCTCTTCGTGGTCGGCGTTGCAAAAGGCGTTCATGAAGCAGATCGCGACGGCCTCGACGCCCTCGTCCCGGAACAGGGAAATCCCCGCGCGTACGTCCTCGAGCTCGAGGGGCTCGACCTCGGCCCCTTCGCGGTCGAGTCGCCCCTTGACCGGCATCCGGAGATGGCGCGGCACCAGGGGGCGCACATTGGTGAAGCGGTTGTTGTACTGCTCCTCGCGGATGCCCCGGCGCATCTCCAGGGCGTCGCGCACCCCCTCGGTGGTGATGAGCCCTGTCCGGGCCCCGGTGCCGGTGAGGACCACGTTTGTAGTGACCGTGGTTCCGTGGACGATCGTCTCGATGGCGGGCACGAAGGAGGCGATGTCGGTCTCCCGGGCCCGGGCCATCTCCTCGAATCCCTGGAAGAGGCCGACCGAGGGGTCGTCCGGGGTGGAAAGGACCTTGTAGACCTCCACCTTGCCGTCCTCCATGACCAGGAAGTCGGTGAAGGTCCCGCCTACATCGATTCCGATCTTCAGACCCATATTTGTTTGCTCACTATTCCGTGTGCCGTCGCGATGTAGGGATTCGATTCATCGAACCCTGACTAAAGGGCGCCATGAATGGCGCCCCTACAGTGATCTGAGGACACGACAATTCACCATGCCCCGGACAACGGGCGCAGCAAGCAGCGCCCCTACCTATGCACGAACTCGGCCTTTACCTTGGGACCGTTCTTGAGGAAGTTCTTGATCCCGATATTCAGGTCCTCGGTCCTGCAGGCCTCGCCCATGATCTTCGACTCGAGTTCCAGGCCCTCGCTCAGGGGCAGCCTTGCCCCCTCCTGGATCGCCTGGCAGAGGATCTTGTCGATCGCCTGGGAGAGGTGTCCGAGCTCGACCTCGGGCAGTGTTTCCGGGGTCTCCACCGGCCCGGTCTCGGCCGGGCTCAGCTTTTCGTCACCCCGGGCGATGCGTCGCACCATCTCGGCCGCCTCCTCGATGAGGTCCCCCTCTGCGACCCGGTCCACGATCCCCAGCTCCACCGCCTTGTCCAGCTTGACCGGCCGGCCGGTCCGCAGGAGTTGGCTCGCCTTCTCGACCCCGATGAGCCTGGGCAGGCGTTGCGTACCACCCCCGCCCGGGATGAGCCCGAGGTTGACCTCGGGGCACCCGAGAATGAGTGAGGGGTCCCGGCGGGCGATGCGGGCGTGACAGGCCATGGACATCTCGAGCCCCCCGCCCAGGGCCAGCCCGTTGAAGGCCGCGATGACCGGCTTGGTGCAGGCCGCGATCCTGTCGAAGGTCCTGTGGGTGGTGCGGCTCACCTCTTCGCCGGTCTCTGGGCTGTCGATGGTGGCGAGGAAGGTGATGTCCATGCCCGAGACAAAGGCCTTGCGGCCGTAACCGGTGATGACCGCCCCGAAGGTCCCCTCCTCGGCCTCGACCGCGTCGAGGTGGGCGGAGAGCTGGGAGAAGATGTCCTTGCTCAGGGCGTTGAGCAGGGCGGGCCTGCGGATGGTGAGGACCGCCACCCCGTCGACGTCCTCGCGCAGGACTACGGGAATCTCGAAGTCACGGCCCGAGGCGGCCTGCTTCTCTATGCACTGCGCGACCTTGAAGCCCTCGTGGTCCGCGGCATAGCGCTTCACCAGGTCCAAGGCCTTGTCCACGCCGACCTTGTTCATCAGGGCGAAGGGGGCCTTGATGACCAGGGCCCGCTCGATGGCCATCTCGAGGTCGGCGATGTTCGTGATCCCGCTGTCGATGATCTCACCCACGAGCCCGAAGTAGGCGCCCCGCATGCGGTCCGTGATCTTCGCCTCCGCCTCGGGGGCCACCTCGACAATCTCGCCGCGGGCGGCGGTCTTCCAGAGGGCCCCGGTCTCCATGGCCTCATCCAGGATTTTGGGAGAGCGGAACCAGGACATGATCTTCTCGGTGTAGTTGTTGAGGCCGTTGTGGGTGATCGGGTTGCCGCCGGTGAGGTTCATGGCCGTGAAGCATCCCACGCCGAGGCCGAGGGCCTTGGCGGCTATGCTGTCGACCTCCTTGACCGTGCCGAGCCCCTCTTCGACGCAGAGGGCCGCGGCCTGGAAGAGCCCCTCGAAGATCGGGTCGATGGCGTATCCGTAGCGACTCTGCACGCGGATCGGGATCTTGCCTATCTCCTGGTACAGGCCCATGAGGAAATCGACCACCTCGGGGGCGGTGTCCTTGCCCTCCACGATCTCGACGATGGGGTTGCGCTCGGCCGGGAAGAAGTAGTGGATTACCAGGGAGCGCTCCTTGTGCTCGAGATCGGCAAAGATCACCTCCGGCTCCAGGTGGGAGGAGTTGGAGGCGAAGAAGGCGTCGTCCGGGCAGAGCGCTTCGAGCTGAGAAAAGATCCGGCCCTTGAGGGCCCGGTCCTCGGTGGCGGCCTCCACGATGAGGGATGCGCCCTCGAGGAGCCCGTAGTCGGAGGTGAAGGTGAGAAAATCCTTCATGGCCGAGGCCTGTTTCTCCTTGAAGGCGCCGGTCTTCATGCCCTTGGCGATCTTCTTGTTCACCTTTTCTTCGCCCTTGGCCAGGGCCTCCTCGGCGATGTCCACCACCACGACCTGGACCCCGTGGCGGGAAAAGACCTTGGCAAAGTAGAGGGCGATGTCGGGGCCGATCTGCCCGGACCCGACAACACCTATCTTGTCGATCGTAGTTCCTCTGAATTCATAGCCCATTTTTTTCTCTCCTTAAAATGATGCCTTTTTGTTAATAGGGCGGGCCATGCCCGCCGGCTTTTGCAGTGGCAACCATAAATGGCGGCCAGGGGCCGCCCTATAGCCTGCCGACCATAGAATAGAAAGAGGTCAAATCGCCTCGTTGTGTAAACCTTCAAATATTATCATTCAATCATGGCAATGGCAACACTGAATTATTCGAATGGGGGAAAAGGAAGGGGCGACCGGCCGGTCGCCCATGCATTGCCCGGGGCGGGCATTTCAGGAGAAGCCCCTCGACCCGAAAAATGCAGCGCATAGGCACTGCATTTTTCGGGTCGTGTCCGGGGGCGAAGGAATGTAAGCTAATATTCGCCTATCCAGTCCTGTCCGGTGCCGATGAGGTCCTCTCCGGGTTTCCATCCGGCCGGAGCCGCCATGCCCGGATTGGCCGCCACGGCCTGCAGCGCCTGGATCTTCCGGATCAGTTCATCCACATTTCGGCCTACCGGGGTGTGCATGAGCTCCACGCCGCGTATGATCCCTTCCGGATCGATGATGAAGGTGCCCCGCTTGTTGAGGCCCGAGTCCTTCTGCCATACGCCGTAAGCGCGGGAGACCTCCCCGCTCGGATCCGCGGCCATGGGATAATCGACCTCTTTTACCGTGGGGGACGTCTCCTTCCACATCCAGTGGGAGAACTGTGTGTCTGTGCTGACTACGATCACCTCGACATGGAGCTTTCTCAGAGCTCTGTATTGCTCCGCAACTGCGGAGAGCTCTGTGGGTCAGACAAAGGTGAAGTCAGCGGGGTAGAAGATGAGCACCCTGTACTGACCCTGATAGTCCGAGAGCTTGATCGGCTTGATCTCGTCGCCCACGACCGCGACGAGCTCGAAATCGATCGCCGGCTCACCGGGCAGGGGGACGCGCAGGGCTTCAATTGCAGTCGTGGATCCCGGTCCTCCAATGGGCCCGATCACCGCCTGCGCATAGGCCGCGACGGGCGCCAGGGATGCCGCGAGCACAACGGCCGTGACAACCATCCATGATCTTTTCATAAGGTACCTCCTTTTCTTTGTCATGGGCACACGCCCACGATGGGTTGGAAAATCGCCTGGTTCTAGTACGCCTCCTCATAGGAATAATCCTCCTCCCTCACGACGCCTTTGAACAGGTTGTATGCCCATGCCTGATAGAAGATCACGATGGGAACGAAGATGAGGACCACCACGAGCATGATCTTCAAGGTCAGGGGGCTCGAAGAAGAGTTGTGAATGGTCAGGCTGTAGGCGGGATCGAGGCTCGAGGGCAGCATGTTGGGGTAAAGACCGACGACACCGAAAAAAGTGGCTCCCATGATCGTGAGGGCCGAGCTGACCCATGCCTTCCACCAGGATGTCCCGGCGATGAAGATACGAGTGAGCAGCAGGGCCGCCACCGTAATGAGGGGAATGACGGCCAGGGCGGGGTTCCTCAGATAGTTGCCGTAAAGGTCGGTGTAAAAATAGGTCAGGACCAGAAAGAGGACGGCCACGACCAGGAGGACGGGCCAGATCCTGCGGGTCGCCGTCTCGGCCTTTGCGCGGAGCTCCCCCTCGGTCTTGTTGACCAGCCACAAGGCCCCATGCAGCAGGAAGAGGAGCAGGAACAGCAGACCGCCCACGATTCCGTAGGGGTTGAGCAGGGTGAAGAGACTCCCGTGATAGATCCCCTCTGCGTCGATGGGGATGCCGCGGAAGATGTTGGCGAAGGCCACGCCCAGAAGCAAGGCCGGCAGAAAACTGCCCACCACCAGGCAGCCGTCCCACAGGGACCTCCACGCCGGGCTGTCCACCTTCCCCCGCATCTCAAAGGCCACGCCCCGGATGATGAGGGCGAAGAGGACCAGCATCAGCGCGGAATAGAGAGAGCTGAACATCACAGCATAGGTGGTGGGAAAGGCGGCGAAGGTGACGCCCCCCGCGGTGATCAGCCAGACCTCGTTTCCATCCCAGAAGGGGCCCATGGAGCCGTAGACGATCCGCTTTTGAGGTTCGCTCCTGGCCAGGAAGGGCATCAGGGTGCCGATGCCCAGGTCGAAGCCGTCCAGCATGAAATAGATTGCCCAGAGGAGGCCCCAGAGAATGAACCAAATGCTCTCCAACATGGTTCGCGCTCCTTTCTTACATTGCAGTGGAACTCGAAGGTTCGGGTCCCTTTTTTACTTGTTTTGCCATGAGGATGAATGCCGCGATTCCGAGGAGGGAGTAGACGACGATAAAGGCGGCCAGGGAGAGGCCGACCTGGGAAGGTGCAATGGGTGAGACCGCGTCCGAGGTCTTCATCAATCCATAGACGATCCACGGCTGCCTGCCCACTTCGGCCAGCGTCCACCCCATGGCGTTCGCTATATAAGGCAGCGGGATGGCGTAGAGCATGATTTTGAGGTAGCCGGGGCTCGATGTGAGCCTGTCCCTCTTGAACCAACCCACGACGGTCAGCAATACGAAGAGTGTTCCGAGGCCCACCATGGCCCGGAAGGAGAGGAAGGAGATGACCACCGGCGGTCGCTCCTCCCTGGGGAACTCCTTCAGCCCCTTCACCTCGGCCTTCACGGAGTGGCGGGCGAGAAGGCTCAGGGCCCCGGGGATGGAGAAGAGCTCGGCAAGGTTCCTCTCGTTTTCAGGATCCGGGATCAGAAAGAGATGCATGGGGGCCGCGGACTCCGTCTCCCAGAGGGCCTCCATGGCCGCAAGTTTCGTGGGCTGTGTCTCGGCGAGATCCGCGCCGTGCAGATGACCCTCGGCCATCTCGAAGACCGAAAAAATCAAGGCGAAGGCGAGGGCCATGCGAAAGGATTTCGTGAAGAGTCCTGTGTGCCGGCCGCGCAGAAGGTGGTAGGCGCTCACACCCATGACGAAGAAGCCGGACAGGATGTAAGCCGCGCCCAGTGTATGGAGAATGGTGAGCACCGCGTACTTCTGGGTCACCACCGCCACGAAATCGACGAGCTCGGCCCGCCCGTTGCGGATCGCGTATCCCACGGGATGCTGCATCCACGCGTTGGCTATGAGGATCCAGATGGCCGAGATGTTCGAGGCCACCGCCACGAGCCATATGCTCAGGGCGTGGAGCTTGGGAGAGAGCCTCTTCCAGCCGAAGGCCCACACGGCGATGAAGGTGGACTCCAGGAAGAAGGCGGCCGTTGCCTCGATGGCCAGCAGGGACCCGAAAATATCGCCCACGTAGCGGGAGTACCGCGACCAGTTCGTGCCGAACTGGAATTCCAGCGTGATCCCCGTGACCACGCCTATAGTGAAATTGATGAGGAACAGCTTTCCCCAGAATCGGGCCATCCTTCTGTATTCTTCATCGCCCCTCTTCACGTAGAGGGTCTCCATGACGGCCAGCAGAAGCGAGAGACCCAGGGTGAGGGGGACGAAAAGATAATGGAAATAGGTGGCGACGGCGAACTGCAATCTCGATAAGATCAGCGTATCCATGGAGTTTCTCCATCCTTTTATCTGGTTTTTTTCGTGTCCGGGTCCATGCAGGTTTCACTTTGAATGAGACTCGAGCAGGTAGCCTCCCTGAGGGTGTGCCTCAGTTGTTCCCGGGCCCTCTTCCATACCTGGTGAACCATGCACTTGTCGCTCCTCCGACAGCTCGTCGGCCTCAGGAGGCAGTCGTTGAGGAAGATCTCTCCCGTCACGGCCTCGATCACGTCGAGGAGGGAGACCTCTTCCGGGGGATGGATAAGCCGGTAGCCTCCTCGGGCTCCCTGTACGATCTCGATGAAACCGGCCCGGGCAAGCACCTGGGCTATCTTGCCCAGAAACTGGCTCGGAATTTCCATGGCCTCGGAGATCTCCCGGCACGAGACACAATTATCTTCCCCCCGGCCGGAGAGGTAGAGAATGGTTCGCACTGCGTATTCGCTGGCCCTGGTTATCTTCATGGCATAGCCTCGCTTATATAGGATTAATAGGATCTAATTAGTCTTATATAAAAATTCGAAGCCTCTGTCAAGACCCTTGAACAAAAAAAATGCAGTAGGTACCTACTGCATTTTTCGGAAAAAATATTCCCTGTTTCGTGGGTTCTGTAATGGGGACGGCGGGAGTACGCGCCCTATGTTTCGATATCCTCCACCGACCGGATCCGCCTCGGCGGGTTGGGCCTTGCGCCGGCCCCGGCCCGGCCGGGGCCGCCGTGATAGTAGATCACCGCGTCCGGGTCCTTGAGCAGGTTCCCGGTGAGCAGGCCCACGACCCGGTCCTCTGGCCCGATCACGCCCCGGCCGGCGAGCTTCTTGAGCCCGGCCAGTGTGGTCGCCGAGGCGGGCTCGCAGCCGAGGCCCACCGCGTCGATCTCGGCCTTGGCCTCGAAGATCTCCTCATCGGTCACCTTCTCCACGAGCCCCCGGGTCTCTTCGATGGCCCTGCGGGCCTTGGTCACGTTGACCGGGTCTCCGATGCGGATGGCCGAGGCGATGGTCTCGGCCCGGACCGTCTTGTAATCCTTGAAGCCGCCGGAGTAGTAGTCGTAAAAAGGCGCGGCCCCGGCCGCCTGGATCACAGCCAGGCGCGGCATCTTCTCGATCATTCCCAGGTCCAGGAGCTCCCGGAAGGCCTTGAAAAAGACCGAGGTGTTCCCGAGGTTGCCCCCCGGGAGAACGAACCAGTCGGGCGCGTTCCAGCCGAGCTGCTCCAGGACCTCCAGGACGATGCTCTTCTGCCCCTCCAGGCGGAAGGGGTTGAGGGAGTTGAGCAGGTAGATCCGGCGGTTCCGGCAGAGCTCGTCCACGGCCCGCATGGCGTCGTCGAAGTCCCCGTCGATCTCGTAGATCCTGGCCCCGAAGGCCATGGCCTGGATGAGCTTGCCCATGGCGATCTTCCCCCGGGGGATCAGCACGGAGCAGGTCATTCCGGCCCGGGACGCGTAGGCGGCCAGAGAGGCCGAGGTATTTCCCGTGGATGCGCACGCCACGTGGGAGATGCCGAGGCTTCGCGCATAGGAGACCCCCACGGTCATGCCCCGGTCCTTGAAGGAGCCCGTCGGGTTCAGCCCTTCGTGCTTGAAGCGGATCTCCCCCACGCCGTAGGCCTTCTCCATCGCCTTCATGCGATACAGGCCCGTGTAGCCCTCGCCGAGGGTGACGACCTCCTCCTCATCGATATCGAAGATCATCTCCCGGTAGCGCCACACGCCGCTCTTGGCGAAGGGGCGCCCGAAGGGGGGCCTCTGGGCAAGGATCTCCCGGGTCAAGGTCTCCCGCAGGCGGTCCAGCGGCTGCAGGACCTCCAGGAGCCCGCCGCAGTCGCAGCGGTACCGGATATCGTCGAGGCCGTATGAGCGGCGGCATTCGATGCAGCTCAGTGTTCTCATAGGTCATCTCCTTCTCATCGTGCATCCCCTTACATGTGCAGCTCGATGATGTCGCGGTCCTGGAGGATGTAGTCCCGGTTCACCATCTGCCCGTCGTATTTTTCCGAGCCCCAGATCCGGGCGTATTTTAACCTCTTCGCGATGTCCTTGTGAACATACTCGGCCATCTCGAAGACGGTGGTCCCCTTTTTGAAGACGAAGGGGGCCGCCATGTCCGCTTCCTTGCCCGGGAGCTTGGAATAGACCCGAAGCTTTCCGAGCATACTGTACGCTTCATACCGGAGGATCTCAAGGTTCTCGCCGCTCTCGGCGGAGACGAGGATCAGGGGGAACTCTTGGCCGAAGAACTCCTCGAGAATCTCGAAGTTATCGCGGGCGTCCGGCTCGTCGGCCTTGTTCGCGACGACGATGGTCCGCTTTGCGACCTCCCCCTTGTCGAGCTCGACCGCGGCCGGGTCTTTCACGAGCAGGATCTTTTTCTCCCGAAGCAGACGCACAATGGTTTCCACCCCGACGAGAGGCTCCTTCTGGCAATCGACCACCAGGAGGATCGTGTCTGCGAGTCTCAGCAGACCGGGCAGCCAGGATTCGAAGTAGTCGTCCGAAATAGGGGGGGTGTCGATGAGCTGGGCCTGGACATCCTCGTACTTCATCATCGCGGGCAGCGGTTTTCGCGTGGTGAACGGGAAGTCGGCCACCTCCGGGCTGGCGTTCGTCAGCTGGTCCACGAGGGACGATTTTCCCACATTGGGAAGACCCACGAGGGCTATCTGTCCCGCCCCCTCCTTGTCGATGTGATATTCGTCGGTCCGGCGGGCCGCGCCCTTGCGCTTCTCCGTCTGGCCCTTTAGCTTGGCGATCTTGTGCTTGATGTCCCCCTGGAGCTTGTCGGTGCCCTTGTGCTTGGGAATGACGGATAGCATCTCCTGAAGGCAGCGGAGCTTCTCTTCCGGAGTCCCTGCCTCTTTATAGCGCTTTTCGGCTGCATGGTAGTCCGGTGTCAGGTTAGCGGGCATGTTCTTCCTCAATATCTCTTCGTGAACTTCGTGCTATCCTTCGTGTCCTTCGTGGTTATGCTCAGTGTCGATGATCACCCGCCGGGAATCAGGATCTGGCTGGGCTGGGCCTTTATGTCGAGCTTGGTTCCAAGGGACTCGGAGCAGAATGTACATAGGTACTCGTATTTGTCCCCTTCCGGTAGGGCCAGCAGAAGTCGGCTTCTCACGGGGACGGCCCCGCGACATCGCGGGCAGTATAGCTCGGAGGCCTCGAACTCTCCAAAGCTCGCCTTCGCTTCCGCGGGCTGCGAGTACGGGGAGCGTGACCTGCGGCCATGGGGGCCCCTGGAGACCGGGGCGGATTGCCTGAAATCATCCCTGTTCATCTTTGGTCCTCTTATTTGGTCCTCTTAGATAAAATTCCTCATGAGTGACTGGATCTTCTCTCCCACGTTTTCCGGATCCTCGGCCCTCAGACGATCGAGGCCTTTTTCCACCCTGGCGTGGGTGACGGGATCGTCCATGTCGTCAAGGGACCGGTAGGCGCCGGCCCGGCGCCCGAGACGCCAGTTGAGTCTTTCCTCCTCGGGAAGAGAGAGAAAGCGGTCGATCACGGCGAGCAGGGCCCCCTTCTCGTCGGGGAGCTTCCCCTCGACCTCCTCGAGGAGATTGAGGATGTGGTCGCTCACGAATCGGCTGGAGATCCCATCGAGATTTTCTATCAGAAGACGCTCCTCTGCGACCACCCCTTCATCGTCGAGCAGCTCGAACTCGCCTCTCTCCGCGGCCTCGTAGAGCGGAATGCCGGGCACCAGCGCCAGGGTCCGCATCCGGATGAAGTCCGGATCGATCTCGTTCAGGACTTTTGCGGTGTCGATCGCGTGCTCTCGCCACCATTGCCTGCCCCCGAGGCCGAGGATCACGTACTCGGAGAGGGATATTCCCGCTCGTTTCACCCGTCGGCCCGCGTCGATGTGCTCGGCCGCTGTGCTGCCCTTCTGAACGAGATCGAGCAGGGGGTCGTGGCCTGTCTCCAGGCCGATGTGGATCCTCGACACACCTGCCTCGCCGAGGGCCCGCATTTCCTCGTCGCTCTTTTTGGCGATCGTTTTGGAGCGGGCATAGGTGGTGATCCGTTCGATCCCGGGGAAGGTCTCTTTGAGGAAGCCGAGGACCTCGACCAGATCCGGAGTCTTCATGACCAGGCTGTTGGCGTCCTGGAGGAAGACGTTGCGGCCGCCGTGGAACATCCAGGTGGCGATCCCGAGGTGGGGTTTGCCGAGGCCGACCTCATGGTGCAGGGCCCTGAGAACCTCCCAGTCTACCTCCTCCCCCCGCCCGAGGCGCCGGGAGATATCCTTGACCTGGTCCGCCACGGCGCCTATGGCCTTGATGTCATCCTTGATCTCGTCGACAGGGCGGATCGAGAATCGGGCTCCTTTGTAAACCGGACAGAAGGTGCACCGATTCCAGGGGCAGTTGCGGGTGAGCCTTACCAGAAGGCTTGCCGCCTCGCTCGGAGGCCGGATCGGTCCCTGTTCGAAATCAGTGCAGAAATCTTTCATACCGTATGAAACCTGTGTGCTTAGCTGGATCTGATCTTCACGTTTAATTATAAACACTTAGAAGTGGCTGTGCAAGGTTCCAAATCGCCCGATGTAAAAAAACTGTAAAAAAGTATTTACTTTTTTATGAAAAGAATGTATACTACCTCATCAATTTCTATAGGTAATTTAATAACCTTTAACAAGGAGGTAGGAAAGATGAAAAGAGAAAAAAGTGCACTCTGCACAGGCATTGCGGTCTTGCTTGTCCTGGTCTGGGGTGCGGCGGCGTTTGGGGACGGGGGATTCGGAGGGACCGGCGGCGGCCCGATGATGGGCTCCTTGACCGTGCGGGTGGTAGAGGCAGGCGTTGAGGACGGGTACGGAGATCCCGTGCCGATCGAAGGCGCCATGGTAATGATCGGTACGCGCGAAGGGGATCCCTTCGACGGGAACGTGGGCCTCACCGATGTAGACGGGTTCATAAGCTTCATCGACCCGGCCCTCGACGGCCCCCAGATCGTCACAGCGGGCGCCTGGTATTATGAATACTTTACCCTGGTAGACGTGGATGCGGCGAATATCGTGGTTCCCCTAAACGAGTACTACGGGGATGATGAGACCGTTGAAGTTACCGGTACCTGGACCGGGTTCAGCGCAGTCGAGTGTGACGAGAAGGTCCAGGCGGGCGCCACGATCCCGACCATGTCCCTGTCGGACATCATGGCCTTCGACATCGATGCCTTCCTGGTGATGAACGATTGCCTCGATCTCCTGGGCCTCATCGAAACGCCGGTCCCCGGGGCGCTGGTCATTCCGCCCGACAAGGAGAATCCCCTTACTCCCGGACTCTGCTGGCTCCTCCCGATTCCGATCGCCAAGCCGAACTATACGGCGGTCATAGAGCAGGATACCTACGCCGACATCTTCGCCTTCGCCGGGGAGGCCGAGGTGGCGCCTCTCATCGATATGTTTCTCTCCGGGGAGATCGACTACGCTGCAATCATCGCGGCCCTCTCTCCGATGAAAATCGGGATCGCCAGGGATGTATGGGTGGGCGGCCCGATGACCCAGGACATCAACATCGATACGCCCCTGATGGCGAACCTGACGATCAACGTGGACGGAACCCCGGTAGGCACCGACGTGTTCCTCGTCTCCGCCGGTGAGATCAACGGCAACCCCATGGTTGCGCCGGGCGGCGGGGATCTCCTCTTCATGGGTATCGGAATAACCCCGGGCGGCGCTCCCGGGAGCGGTCTCGTGCACACGGCCGACGCGATCGGGTCCTTCGGAGACTTGAGATACATTGCGGCCGCGGTGGCGCTGGGTGAAGAGTACAGCTTCACCGCCCAGGTGGACCGGTCCGGCCTCATACCGCCCACATCCACGACGATCGATTCCTTCTTCTCCCTGATCGACCTCTACGCAGTGGCGGGAGCGGGCTTCAGCTACGGCGATGCCTACAACCCCGGCGTGAGCGCCTACCCGGACCTCCAGGTCTCTCAGATGTCCCTGATCGAAACCGTGCCGGCACCGCCCCTGCCGTGTGATCCGGCCCCGACGGTAGACGAGAAGAGGGTCTTCTGGACCGTGCATGCACCGGGGAGCGTCATCGACTTCGAGCTTCCCCAGCTCCCGGACGATGCCCCCATGTCCATTCCGAACCCGGTGGGCACGCCCGGAGACGATCTCCTGTCGTGGACCCATTTCACCTTCGGCATGGATCTGGCCGGCGCCTTTGACTTCGACAACTATGAATTCGACACCTTCATCGACACGGTCACCGGCGTGGCGAGCAACACCGCCGATTTCACCTTTGACAGTGACGCGGACGGGAGACCATTCCCCTACGACAACTGTCCCGCTGATTACAATCCGGGCCAGTCGGACATCGACCTCGATGGTTATGGGGATGCCTGCGACGCGGATATCGACGGTGATGGGTACGAAGGAGCGGTGGACGACTGCGACGATTACAATCCGGGTGTCAATCCGGGTGCGGACGAGATCTGCGCCGGTGGAGCTGACGAGGATTGTGACGGGCTCATCGATGCCGCCGATCCGGACTGCGCCGTCGATTGGCTGCTCGAGTTGGACGGCTCTTACTCCGGCGGGACACTCTATCTGGATTATACTCTTACATTGCCTGAGGCCGCCACCTGGGCTAACTACCTGGTCCTGGTCTCCCCGTCAGTGCAGGTCATCCCGCTCTTCACCGTGCCGCTACCGGCCATTCCGATTGAGTACTCTCTGCCCATCTCATTCCCCTTCCCGAGCCTGGGCCAGATCGGAATCTACTCCGCGTACTTCACGGCAGTAGGCATGGAGGCCTTCATTCTCGAGTGGATCCAGACGTAGTAACAACCTAGCTTCGACACAACGGGGAAGCTTCCTTTTTGGGGAAGCTTCCCCTCTTTTTTTTCTGTTCGGAATAGCAAATATTGTTTTCATAACGCGGCCGAGCCGCAACCGAATCCCGACTCCCTCACCCAGGCCCTCTCCCGGGAGGGAGAGGGATTAAAGGTTATCGCAACATCTACGAAAAAACGTAGATATTGCGATGAAAGATTTTAAAGGGGAAACCCATGAAAAACGCAACGAGACAATCCATTTTCAGGACCATTCTGCTCTTCAGTTCCGCAGCCCTCTTTTTCGCGGCACTGACCGGGCCGGCCGCGGCCGATGACCGGCAGATCATCCGGGTGCCGGTGACGGACCAGATCGAGGTGAACGCACTGGTCTTCCTCGACCTGGACGTATGGTCGGTCCGCGACGGATGGGCGACGATCCTCGCCACAGAAAAAGAGCGCGCCCTGATCCGGCGGGCCGGGTTCCGCTACGAGGTCGAGGTGGAGGACGTGGAGGCCCACCTCCAGGGGTTCTGGACCCGGGGGGAGATGGCCGACTACCACACCTTCGACGAGGTCGTCGCCGGTCTGGAGCTCTTGGCCCAGAGCCTGGTGGCCACCCTGGTGGACATGGGCGACTCCATCGAGGGGCGCGATATCCTGGCCATCAAGATCAGCGACAATCCCGAGGTTGACGAAGGGGAGCCGCGCTCCATCTGGTTCGGGTGCCAGCACGCCCGGGAGTGGATTTCCGTGGAGGTCCCCCTCCTGTTCGCATCCTACCTGATCACGCAGTATGGTACGAACCCGACCGTGACTGCCATGGTCGACGCCGGCGAGATCTGGATCGTGCCGGTCGTCAATCCCGACGGATATGTTTACACGTGGGAGCACGCACGGTACTGGCGCAAGAACCGGCGTGACAACGGGGACGGCACCTTCGGCGTGGATCCGAACCGGAACTGGGGCTACATGTGGGGGGGGGCGGGGTCGAGCCCCAACCCCCGGTCCGACATCTACCACGGCACGGAGCCCTTCTCCGAGCCCGAGACCCAGGCCCTGCGCGACCTGATCCTGGAGGGCGGCTTCAACATGATGATGGACTGGCACAGCTTCGGCGAGCTGATCCTCTACCCCTGGGGCTTCACCCGGGACCTCCCGCCCGGACACGCCCGCTTCGAGGCAGTGGGCCGGACCATGGCCGCCCTGATCTACGGTGTTCACGGCCACTTCTACCGCCCCCAGCCGATATGCGACCTCTACCTGGTGAGCGGCGGATCGGCGGACTGGATGTTCGGGGAGACCGGGGCCTGGGGCTTCTCCATCGAGCTCCGGGGTTATGATTTTGCACTGCCGTCGAGCCAGATCATCCCCACCTTCGAGGAGAACCTGGCGGCCGCCCTCTACCTCCTGGGCCTCTCGGTTGGGGACACCGACGCCGACGGCGTGGTCGATGCCGAGGACAACTGCCCCGGGGTCGCGAATCCCTACCAGGCGGACACCGATGGAGACCTCTTCGGCGATGCGTGCGACCTCGCCCCGGACTGCTACAACCCGGCCCAGGGCACGGAGGACCAGGACGGCGACGGGATCTACGGGGAGTGCGACAACTGCCCCGAGGATGCGAACCCGGCCCAGGTGGATGCCGACGGGGACGACTACGGGGCGGCCTGCGACTGCGACGACACCGAGTCGGCCATCAACCCCGAGGCGATCGAGATCTGCTCCGGCGGGGTCGACGAGGATTGCGACGGGCTCATCGACGCCGCTGATGCGGCGGACTGCACGGGGTGGCGGCTCCTGCTGGACGGCTCGTACGGTGAAGGGATGCTCCACCTGAATTACACTCTCAGGCTGCCCGAACCCGCCACCTGGTCGAACACCCTGATCCAGACCACCCCCTTCGGCTTCGTTTCGAAAACGCTCTTCAGCGTGCCGCTGCCGGCCATTCCGACGGACTTCACCCTGCCGCTGGCGTTCCCCTTCGAGAGCTCCGGCGAGATCGGAATCCAGGCCAAGCTTAAAACGGGACAGGGCGTGCAGGCCACCGCTTTCGAGTGGATCATGACGAAGTAGCGACGACAGAGCGACACAGCGGGGAGGCTTCCTTTCTTTGGGAGCTTCCCCTTTTTTTTGTGTAGGGGCACGGCATGCCGTGCCCCTACGGCCATACTTGGGTAGATCCTCTACCCCTCTCATACGTTTTCAAAAGCAACCCTCGTACAATGCAGTGATTTGCAGGCCCGGTTCTGATATCATCCGGCCCGATCGAATCCGTCCTGAACCCTCCTCATCCCTTCGAAAGGAGAGGACCATGAGAAAGACCCATATCATCGTGACCCTCGTTCTCGCCGTATCACTCGCGTGCGTCGCCGGCGGGGGCCGGGAGGCCTCGGGAAGCAAAGGGGTGAGCCCGATCCAGGACACCTATGTCTACGGCCCCACCACGTTCGCTCCCGGAACGAACGCGGCCCTGCGCGTGATCGTGGCCGCGGCCACGGGGCTCACCGAGTCCAGGCCGGTCGAGGGGGTCGAGGTCCGTATCTCCATTGCCCCCGAGGAGGGAAGGGAGATCTCGCTGTACAAGGGAAAGACCGGGCCCACCGGCACCCTGGCCGCGGAGTTCTCCCTGGGCGATCTATCCGAGGGGACCTACACCATGGCGGTCAGGACCTCTTCTCCATACGGGAAGGGCGAGGTGAAGCGAGAGGTCCGTGTGGAGGGGGACGTCAAGATCATGCTGGTGACGGACAAGCCGATCTACCAGCCCGGCCAGACCGTGCACATTCGCTCGCTGGCGCTGGCCCGGACCGGCCTGAGGCCCGCGGCGGGCGAGGCGGTGGTGATCGAGGTGGAGGACTCCAAGGGGAACAAGGTCTTCAAGAAGTTCATGGACGCCTCGGAGCACGGGATCGCCGCCACACGCTTCATTCTGGCCGACGAGGTGAACACGGGCGCCTATACGGTGAGGGCGACAGTGGGCAAGGTCACCGCCGAGAAGGCGATCACCGTAAAGCGTTACGTGCTGCCCAAGTTCAAGGTCGAGGTGACCGGCGAAAAAGATTACTACCTGCCCGGTGAGACCGTGAAGGGCTCGGTTCGGGCCGCCTACTTCTTCGGCAAGAACGTCGAGGGGGGCAAAGTGGTCCTCAAGGCCTCGACCTTTGACGCGGCCTTCCGTGATTTCCTGGTCCTGGACGGGACCACCGATGAAGAGGGCGTCTTCGATTTCGAGTTTCCCCTGCCCGATTATTTTGCAGGCGTCCCTCTCGAGAAGGGAAACGCCCTGGTGAAGATCGACGTGGAGGTCACGGACCGGGCCGAGCACACGGAAAAGAAGACCAGGACCTGGAAGGTCTCCGAGGCCGACCTCTGCCTGGAGCTGGTGCCCGAGGCGGGCGTGCTGATTCCCGGCGTGGAGAACATACTCTACGCCGTGGTCTCCACTCCGGGGGGCGATGCCGTGGGCGGCGCCCGGGTGGCCATCGAGGCGGGGGACTTGAAGAAAAAGGCCAGGACGAACGAGACCGGAATGGCCCGGTTCGCCTTCGTGCCCCGGCGGGACTGGTTCGGGGCCGGCGGTGCCGGTGAGGCCTACAGCGTCGAGGTCTCCGGCAAGGTCGAGGACGCCTCGGGCCGCAGCGTGGCCGTCACGAAGAGGCTGGGTGCCGAGAGGCTCTCGGACACGGTGCTCCTGCGCGCCGACAAGGCGATCTACAAGGGCGGGGAGGATATCCGGCTCACCGTGCTGAGCACCTTTGACCGCGGAACCGCGTACATCGACATCGTCAAGGGAGGACAGATGGCGATGGCCCGGGCAGCGGAGCTCGACAAGGGCCGTGCGGAGCTCTCTCTCACCCCCGGGCCGGACCTGTTCGGGAGCCTGGAGGTCCACGCTTACAAGATTCTGCCGGACGGGAACATCGTGCGCGACACCCGTCTCCTCTATGTGAGCCCACCGGACGATCTGAATGTGCGGATCGAGGTGGACCGGGAGGTCTACAAGCCCGGGGAGCAGGCGGCCATCCGGTTCCTCGTCACAGACAAGCGGGGACGGCCGGCCGGCGCCGCCTTGGGTGTCGTCGTGGTGGACGAGAGCGTCTACGCACTGCAGGAGATCCAGCCCGGTCTGGAGAAGGTCTACTTCACCCTCGAACAAGAGCTCGCAAAGCCGCGTTTCGAGATCCACTACCCGCCCGGGGGGATGCCGATGGAGAGGGCCATCCTCCAGGATCGCGTGGACAGGGAGCGTCAGGAAGCGGTTAAGGTCCTCCTGGCTCCGGCCCGCCCCGGTTCGGGCGCGGACTGGCAGGTCCACCCTGCGGCCGAACGGCTGGCCGGGGAGAAGACGAAGCTCCTCGCCGTGCACAGCGCCCTCTACCGGTGCGCCATCGAGCAGCCCCTCGGAACGCACCGCCTCTGGCACTACGACCGGAGCAAGGGCTCCTGGTGCTACCGGGAGGACGTGGTCGGCGCCCTCGTGGACATGGAGTACATCGCGGAAGACCAGAGCCGGGACCCGTGGGACAGGACCTACCGTGTGGAGGACCTCGCCCGCGTGAATTCGAACTTTTCCCTGGCGGGCCTCACCGACCGCATCTGCTCCGAGAGGCTCCAGGCCGTCTACGCCGCACTCCACCGGTACGGAAGGGACAACCGGGGGTGGCTGGAGAAGATGTTCGATCAGGGCGACCGCGGTCGGTCCCGGAAGGCCTGGGACCTCCCGGAGGATGTGCTCGAGCGCATGGCCGCGGAAGGCTACGTCGAGAAGCAGACTTTCATCGACCCGTGGGGCTATCGCTTCGTGCTCACGAGGCTCGATGAGCCGAGCGACGAGAGCCTCTTTTATCACAAGCTCCGCAACTACGACCTCCGCTCCGTGGGGCCGGACGGAAAGAAGGGCACGGCCGACGACGTCACTCCGTATACCATGTACCAGGGGGCTAAGAACGAGCCGTGGGGATTCCCCATGGAGGAGATGAGGGACGGGGCCAGGGCCCGGGGCGTCCTGGCCGGGATGCCCCCTCCTCGGCCCATGATGAAGGCTGCGATGGTGGAGGAGGCCGGGGACATGGCGATCATGGAGATGGAGTTCAAGGGATCGCCGGCCTCCGGGGCGCGGCCCCAGGTGAGGGTGCGCGAGTACTTCCCGGAGACCCTGCTCTTCGAGCCGGCCCTGATCACGGACGACCGGGGTCGAGCCACCCTCGACCTCGCGCTCGCCGACTCGATCACCACGTGGCGGCTCACCGCCATGGCGAACTCCCTCGGGGGTCTGCTCGGCTCGGCCGCGACCGGGTTGCGGGTCTTCCAGGACTTCTTCGTGGACATCGACCTCCCGGTGAGTCTCACCCAGGGGGACGAGGTCTCGATCCCGGTGGCCGTGTACAACTACCTGGCCGAGCCCCAGTCGATCCGGCTGGAGCTGAGGGGAGAGCCCTGGTTCGAGACGCTCGGGCCGTCAAACATGGAGATCCGCATGGCGGCAAACGAGGTAGGCGTGCGCTACTTCCCGATCAAGGCCCGCGAGATCGGGCTGAAGACCCTGACGGTCTTTGCCTACGGCTCGAAGATGGAGGACGCCATAAAGCGGGAGGTCCGGGTGGCGCCGGATGGAAAGGAGTTCCTCGTGCCGGTGGGCGGGCGCCTCGGAAAGAGCATCGAGAAGAGCGTGCAGATCCCGATCGAGGCGATCGACGGGGCGAGCAAAGTCCTCGTGAAGATCTACCCCGGCGTGTTCAGCCAGGTCGTCGAAGGGCTCGACGGGCTCCTGCGCATGCCCTTCGGCTGCTTCGAGCAGACCTCGTCGGTGACGTACCCGAACGTGCTCATCCTCGACTACATGAAGAGCACGGGTCAGATCACGCCCGAAATACAGATGAAGGCCGAGGGCTTCGTCAACCTCGGCTACCAGCGGCTCCTCACCTTCGAGGTCGAGGGGGGCGGGTTCGAGTGGTTCGGCAACGACCCGGCCCACAAGATCCTCACCGCCTACGGCCTGATGGAATTTCACGACATGGCCCAGGTGCACGAGGTGGACCGGCGTCTCATCGAGCGCACGGCCCAATGGCTCGTTGATCAGCAGGAGCCGGACGGTTCGTGGAGCCCGACGAAGCGGGTCGTCGACACCGTGGCCCGGGCCTTTACGGACGACATCATGCGCAACACGGCCTACATCACCTGGGCCCTGATCGAGGCCGACCAGAAGGGGCCGGCCGCGGACAAGGGGATCCTGTACCTGCGGGAACACCTGAAGGAAGTAAAGGACGCCTACACCCTGGCCCTGTGCGCCATGGCCCTGACGGCCCACGACCCGCGGGATGCCGAGACCCGCAGGCTCCTGGAGAAGATCCATGAGCTGCGGATCGAGGACGACGAAGAGAAGACCGTCTTCTGGCGTCCTTCCGGCCCCACCGCGGTCGGAGGGCGGGGCCGCTCGGCCGAGATCGAGACCACGGCCCTCATACTCCAGGCCCTGATGCGTGCAGGCCTCTTTCCGAACACGGTCAACAAGGGCCTGAACTACCTCGTCCAGCAGAAAGACTCCCACGGGACCTGGTACTCCACCCAGGCCACGATCCAGGCCCTGCGTGCCCTGCTCGCGGCCGGAAGCTCGGGTCCGCCCGAGGTGGACGCCACCGTAACGGTCTCCGCAGGCGGCCGGAAGGTCGAGGATATCGAGATCACGCCTCAGACGAGCGATGTGCTGCGCCTGGTGGACCTGGGCCCGCAGACCCGGAAAGGGGAGAACGCGATCCGCATCGAATCGGCCAAAGAGTGCGACCTCAACTACCAGATCGTGGCTAAGTACTACCTGCCGTGGGAGGCGGTCCGTCCCGAGCCGCGCGAAAGTCCCATGGAGATCACCGTCACCTACGATCGGACCCGTCTATCCACCGATGATGTCCTAAAGGCCGGTGTCTCGGTGAGCTACAAGGGGGACAAGACGACCGACATGATCATCGTGGACCTCGGTGTGCCTCCGGGCTTCAAGGTCATGGCCGAGGACTTCGAGGCCCTGGTGAGCAAGGGAGTGATCGAGAAATTCACCACCACGGGCCGGCAGGTAACCCTCTACATCCAGCAGATGACTCCCCGGCAGACCATCGACTTCACCTGCCGGATGAAGGCGAAGTTCCCGATCCGCGCAAAGACCCCGGCCACGGTGGTCTACCGCTACTACAACCCCGAAGAGCGGGCCGAGGCCGAGCCGGTCGTGATCGAAGTGGCGGGGAGGGAGTGAGCAGGTCAGATCCCGTCCGGTGATGTCATTCCGAGGCGACAGCCGAGGAAACTGGAATTGCCAACTGATTGCAATTACGAGATTCTTCACTTCGTACAGGGGAAGATAAGAAAGGAAACCAACATGCGCTGGGGCATACTGGGAACGGCACAGATCAGCCTTGAACTGATAAAGGCGGCCAGCCTGAGCAGGCAGTGCGAGGTCAAAGCGGTTGCCAGCCGTGATCCGGGCCGGGCCAGAGACTGGGCAAGACGACACGGACTCCCCCTGTCCTATGGCAGCTATGAAGATCTGTTGGGCTCGGGTCAAGTCGATCTCATATACAATCCCTTGCCGAACAGCCTTCATGCCGAGTGGACGATCAAGGCCCTCGAAGCAGGCTATCCCGTGCTCTGTGAGAAACCGTTGAGCGCCAATGCCGAGCAAGCCAAAGAGGTCCAGGCGATTTCCGTAAAAACCGGCCTTTCTGTAGCGGAAGCCTTCATGTACCGGCATCATCCTGTCTACAAGAAAGTCTTTGAGCTGCTCGAATCAGGCACGATCGGCAATATATCCACAATGTACAGCCAATTTACCTTCATGCTGGATGATCCCTCCGCAATCCCGGCCTCCAGAGAGCTGGCCGGCGGAGCGCTCATGGACGTGGGATGCTATCCCGTCAACCTCTCGAGAATGATTGCCGGATGCGAACCCTCGAAGGTCAGCGCCTTTGAAAGACGCTCCATGGTGGATGACGTTCTCATGGGCATCCTGGATTTTCCCAACGGCATCCTCGCTCAATTCGAGACCAGCATTGCAAACGCCGAACGGCACCGGGCGGAAATCGCAGGCACAACCGGTTCCATCGTCCTTGAGCGCCCCTGGCAGCCGGGACACGATGAGGCGCAGATCATTGTTCGGCGTTGGGAGGAGGATGATGAGCTCATCTCAGTGGAAGGCGCAAATCCGTATTTTCTGGAAGTCGAAGATTTTGTTGCGGTGTGCAAAGGCCGGGACGAACCACGCTGGACGATACAGGACGCCGTATGCAACATGGCGGTGATCGACGCATTGTACAAATCGGCCAGTCAAGGACGGGCCGTGACCGTGAATTGAGAATAACTTGCAGGTTGAGGTGCTCAATGAGTCGACAGTCGAGAGTCAAGAGTCGAGAGTGAGAATCCGGTGACTCTCGACCAGTTCCTGTCGACTAATACAGGACCGCGCTGGCGAAGGTGACCGTGTCGGCCGGGTCGTGCCACCGCCCGTAGTGGAGGAGCTCGCAGCGGTCGGCCCGGACGGCGCTGAGCATGGCGTAGATCGAGGCGAACCCGCATATGCGGCGGCTGTCGCCGTCCTTGCAGACCTCCCGGAAGAAGCCCTCGGGGTCCATTCGCTCTACGTGGGCGAGCATTTCCCGATCCTCTCCCTCGATCCAGCCGAGCCGCGAATCGTCCACGGGGAAGGAATCTCCGAATTTGGCCCCCATATGCGCCAGGTCGACGCTGGCCAGGATCGTCACGGGGCGGCCGTAGGCTTCGATCGCCTCCCGCAGGGCCCCGGTGAAGGCGGCCACGCGCTCGTCGGAGCCGGGAGACGTTCCGGTGGAGAAGAACGGGTAGAACGAGCCGCACAGGAAGGCGGCGATCTTGACCCCGGAGTCCGGGGGGAAGTGGTGGCGGAGCATGACCGCCTGCAGCTCGACCGAGTGCTCGGCGCGGTGGGCGAGCTCGTCGGCAAAGAGGTCCTCTCCGCAGCGGCCCGCCACGGCCTCGACGAACTCGGCGTCGGCCTCGATCTTCCCGAAGGGGGTGTCGAAGCCCTTGCGGGTCGCGGCAACCATGGTGCTGATCGGCTGGTGGGCGGTTCCCAGCACCACGTACAGGGCCGACGGCTCGGCCTCGGCCAGGGCCTTGTACGTCCAGGCGTATCCGGCCCCTCCCCGGGCATAGTCGATGTGGGGGGCGATGGCCCCCGCTAGATGTCTCCCGGAAGATTCGGCCTCGGGAAGGCCGGGCCCTTCGGGGCCTGTGAAGAGCTCCTCTATCAGGGCCCTGAGCTGCCCGGGGTCGGACGGATAGGTCTTGTCCGCCAGATTGGCCGGGCGGATCGGAGAGAGCCTGAACTCCTCCTTCATGGCCGCCAGCCTCGCCTCTACTCGGTCCCCCTCCAGGAAGTAATGCTCATCGATCTGGTCGACGAGCTTGCGGATATCGTCGCTTAATAGCATATCGCCGAACTTCCG
Organism: uncultured Thermodesulfobacteriota bacterium; assembly: GCA_964522545.1. Taxonomy (GTDB): domain Bacteria; phylum Desulfobacterota; class DSWW01; order CAZFWM01; family CAZFWM01; genus CAZFWM01. Next base: position 13,436 of record CAZFWM010000034.1, on the reverse strand, counting down.
CATGTAGGCGGCCTGGATGTCGACGATCGAGTGGGTCCCGTCGAAGTGCTGGAGTATGAACAGGCCGGCAGGGGGGATGAAGACCGTCTGATCCGAGAGCTCCATCGGGTCGCGCAGGCCGAAGAGGCGGCGGCCCGACATCTCTACCGGAAAGATATCTATGGGGCGGAGCTTTGGGTAGTCTATGGGCATTACTCTATCCTCGAAAAGTAGAAATCAAGCGGTGCGGAGAAGCATAGGGTAAATCGAGACGGTCGTCAATCGGGGGCTTCTATTGAAATTCCGGGTAGGTGCGGGTAGTGTTGACTGCACTTGTCCCTGCTTAAAGTAGGATATGTCATTTCGAAGGTCGTGAGAAATCTTTCCGGGTGCACTCTCTGAAAAGATAAGATTTCTCCCTGCGGTCGAAATGACAAGGAGTAGCGGTCGAAATGAAATAATTATTCGCGATTGATTTCCTGAGTAATCAAACCAGAAAGAAAAAAGCATGACGACCATCAAACCTTTCCGGGCTCTTCGGCCCGGGCCCGAGCACGCAGAGGCCGTTGCATCCCCGCCCTATGACGTAATCGATTCGGATGAGGCTCGCTCCATAGCCCGGGCGACCCCCTCCAGCTTCATGCGCGTCATACGGCCCGAGGTCGACTTCGACGCGGATGTGGACCCAACGAGCCGGGATGTCTACTCCCGCGGACGGGAAAACCTCGACCGTCTCGTCTCTTCCGGCATGCTCCGGCGCGACCCGACCGATGGAGTCTATCTCTACCGGCAGGAGGTGGGGGGGCACGAACAGACCGGCCTTGTCGCTTGCCTCCCGATCGACGCCTACCTGTCCGGCTCTATCAAGAAACACGAGCACACGCGGCCTGGGAAGGTGGAGGACCGCAGCCGCCACATGGAGGCGCTCGACGCCCAGCCCGGCCCGGTCTTCACTACCTACCGTGCGCTACCCGCGGTCGATTCCCTCATCTCCGAAGCGGCGGCCGGGGCGCCCGAGCTCAGGTTCACAAGCGACGACGGCGTGGTGCACACCGTTTGGAGTGTGAGCGGGAGTGAGAGAACCGGCGCCCTGGTCGAAGCCTTCGGCGGCGCCGGGCCTGCCTACATTGCAGACGGCCACCACCGGGCCGAGGCGGCATCCCTAGTGGCGGCCGCACGCCGCCGGACCCAAGGGGAGGGGGGCGACGGAGGTCCCTGGAACTACTTCCTCGCGGTCCTCTTCCCCCACGATCAGGTCCGGATACTCCCGTACAATCGCGTAGTGCGGGACCTCGGTTCGCTCACCGGCCGGGAGGTCCTGGATCGCGCGGCCGCCTCCTTCGAGGTGATCACCGCCTCCAATGGAGAGGCAGTGCGAAGGCCGGGATCGATACGTCTCTACCTCGAGGGGCGCTGGTACGAGCTGATCCCTCGCCCCGGGACCATTGACCCTGCGGACCCGGTGGGTCGCCTCGATGCCGCCGTCCTGCAGAGCAACCTCCTCGCTCCGGTGCTCGGCATCGAGAACCCGCGCAGTGATGAACGGCTTCAATTCGTAGGGGGGGACAAGGGCGAGGCCGACCTGATGGAGCTGGTGGAGAGTGGACGATTCCGATGCGCCTTTTCTCTCAGGGCGGTGGGGGTGGAGGAGATGATGTCCGTGGCCGACGCGGGCGCCACCATGCCCCCGAAATCGACATGGTTCGATCCCAAACTACGCAGCGGGCTCTTCGTCCACCTGCTCTCCACATAATTATTTTTTCAGTGTGAAATAACTATGGTGCCAGAATGACGGTCTTCTTTTTCTTCTTGAGCGTGGTATCGCCGGAGAGGGTCTCGATCGACCATTTGGCCCTGGCGCTGACCGCCTCGTCGTCGTCCGCTTCCAGGGGGCGCAGCAGAGGGATCAGGCCGGGATCGCGTAGCCTGACGATCGCGTTGACCGCCTTGAGACGTATGGCCGGGTCGCTGTGGCGAAGTAGCTTTTTCAGCTCGGCAACCCCGCGTTCCTTGTCCAGGCCCGCCAGCACGTCGGCCGCATGAAGGCGGATCGCCGGCTCCTCATTCTTCAGCATATCCCGGACTAGGGTCGTGCCGCTTCCCGCCCGGTGCTTGTTCAGCAAGTTCGCCAGTTCAAGTGATATCGAGTAAATATCCTCACTCAGGGATGACGGCAGTGCATTGTACAGGGCCGGTATGGCCTCGTCGGCCTTGGAGCGACTGAGGCCCTGGGCGGCGAGGATCCGGACGGAGAGGTCGTTGTCGTAAAGGAGCGTATTCTCGAGGATCCGGACCGCCGCCGGATCATCCTGTCTGGCCAGGGCCTCAACCGCCTCCTGGCGGACGACCCCGCGACCGTCTTCCAGGGCGAGCTTGAGCGGCTCCATCACGGCAGGCCCGCCGACTTCGCCCAGGGCGCGGGCGGCCTGGGCGCGAACCCTGGGATCACTGTCGGAAAGGACCTCTTTGATCAGCGGCACCATGGCCGGGTCGTGGAGGCGGCCCAGGGCGGTGACGGCCCGGGCCCTTACATGATTGTCCTCGTCTTGGAGCTCCCTTTTGAGCTGGGAAAGGCGGTTGATCTCCCCGATGTCGTCCCGGCTCTCACCCGTGCAGGCGGCAAGGATGAGGATGATGAAGAGGGAGATCATGGAAAAGGTGAACGGGGTCTTCGGGGTGAAGGGGATCTTCGGGGTGAAGGGGGTTCTCAGGCCGAAGAGGACCTTTTTCAGCATATTCATCGTCTCTTCTTCTCCGGTGAAAATTGAATGGCGATAGGGTGATCCCGGCCGCTCACCGGCCCGATGGTGAGGCGATACCGGTTCCATCCATCCACGGGCTCGAGCGGCTCTGCGCGTTGGATCCCGACAGACGATTGGATGGGGCCCGGGAGCCGCACATCGAGCGCTAGGGGGCCTTCGGCCCGGATGGTGGCGCTCAGGCGTCCATCACGGGGGGCCTCCAGGTAATCCATGGCCGTGACCGGTCCGCGAGCCGCCTCCAGGAGGAATTCGCGGAAGAGGATCTCCGTGGTCTCAACTCCCCCGGCCTCCAGCGAGAAGGTTCCCTCTCCGTATGATTCCAGCATGTAATGTGAGTTCGACAGGATCTTTGTGTTGGCATAGGGCGGAACGAGGTAATCGCGGTACTCCCCGGGATCTCCGTCGAGGCCGGCCTCGGCCGCCTTGATGATGTTGTATGCCTCTCGAGCCGTAACGTAGTGCAGGGCGAATGAAGCGCCGTCATTGTAGCGCTCCTCCAGGTAGGAGAACATGGCCGCGGCCGGCTCTCCCATGCACGCCTCCTCGGAGGGCTGTTCTGCGCTGTGGCTGTGCACTTTGACGAAGATCCAGTCCTCCCGCCCCGGGATGTGAATGTTGGTGTCCACCCAGAGGTCGACTCTTTCAGGCGATGGTGTATAGGAGACCTGGACAGAGGAGGAGTCGATGGCGGGATAGAAGAGATGGCGCCAGTCGCTCCAATCGACTCGAATCACGCCCTGGACGATCAGGAGTCCGTCTTCCGGGGGGGCACCTCCGGCCCGGACCACCGGCCCGGTATCGTGGGATTTCGGTTGCTCGGGGTCGTCGATCGCATAGAAGATGGAGTTGATCTGTCTGGGCTGTGATGTGTAGTTGAGGGCCGGAAAAGTGAAGTCGGCGAGGCATCCGGTCTGTTTCAGCAGCGTGATCTCATCGACGACGCCGCACGGGTTCAGCCCCTGAAACTCGGTGATCGATGCGTCCAGGGCCCAGTTGCCGTGTACGAAACAGTAGGGGTGTCGGGGGACCTCTTCGGCCGTGATCAATGCTCCGTGGAGCGGATAGGTGTCGATGGCGAATCGGAGTTTTTCAAGGAGCGTCTCGGACGTGTCGTCCCCATGGTGAAGCTGGAGCTCCACCTCGCCGAAACCCTGGTAGCAGATTCGGGAAAGGAGGGTGAGACTTCCCCCTTCGTACTGGTCGGACGGATAGAACCAGGTGCGCCTGGGATGATGTCCGTCTGCATCGAAATGGGGAGCGGCCAATGCAGTGTATCGTCGACACATGGCTTCGGTTCGATTCCTGGCCATTTCCGTAGACCACGTGTCGACATGGGGCTCGTAGTGATCGACCCAGAGGAAGATTATATGTCTCTTTTGCGCCAAATCGGTCAGTCCGTACTGGCCTTGGAGCAGCTGGGCAAGATAGGAGGGGAACCAGATGTGGATTTTTTTCCCCATCGACCGATATATAAGATAAGAACCGGATGAAAGAAGGATAAGAACAGAAATTATTATCAGGGGCAAGGTCGCCGATTTTTTTTTCGTGAAGCGTGCCATTTCCGTTGAGCTGGTTCTGTAAGGGTCAACAGGTGAAGTCCGGGTATGATTCGATTCGGAAATTCGCGTTGGACTCTAGTTTATTTCCATTCCGCATCGAATTACAAGAGGCTTGAATTATCGCCCTTCGGGCGAGCTGATGAGCACCCTTGTTCCTGGGGTTGACACCCCAGGCTACATGACCTGACCCCTTCGGGGTCAATTGGATTTCCTATGTAATGAACTTTACTGAAATACAAGAAGTTTTTGCCAGGACTGACAAAAAATGTCATAGTTGGGCCACGGCTTTTGGACAGTGGAAGCATGACGACCGCCCGGGGGCCCCGGGATTCGGGGAGAGATTGGAAGTCCATTGACAGCACGGCCCTTCATTTTTTTTCGTCGCACCCCGGCTTGTGGCGGCGGCACAGCAATGCCTTATTGGCATTCATATTGCTTAAATGATAGTAGAATTTTAATGACAGCATGCAGGATGAACCGAATTAAGGAAACGCGAAGAGGGGACAACATGCAGAGAAAGTGGTCTGCAATCATACTCTTGATGTCGATTTCGGCCTGCCCCATGATTGGAGGGTGCGCCGCCTCCGGCTCGATCCTGGATGGGGACCGGGTTCCTCCCTCGAAGCTCGAAAAAGAATATATCATCGGCCAGGAGGATCTCCTCGACATCAAGGTTTGGGGCAACGAGGACCTTTCCTCCGAGGTTACGGTTCGGCCCGACGGGATGATCTCTCTGCCGCTTTTAAACGATATCCAGGCCGCAGGGCTCACGGCAAAGCAGCTCCAGCGGTCTGTCGCCAGGAAGCTCAAGCCTTACATGGATGCCCCTGATATCGCCGTGATGGTGATAGAGGTCAACAGCCGCAAGCTGTTCATCCAGGGCGAGGTCCAGGAGCCCGGGGTCTTTCCCCTCAATACGGACACAACGGTCGTCCAGGCGATCTCCATGGCGGGCGGATTCACGGAGTTCGCCAAAAAGAGCCGGTTTTTCATCATCCGGAGGGAGAAAGGGGAGGAGCGCCGCATCGAGATCAATTACAAGCAGATCGTTTCAGGCAAGGATCCGGAACAGAATATCTATTTGAGGCCCGGCGACACGCTGATCGTGCCTTGATCGGCGGAGGGGGAATGGCATGAAGCCTGCGACCAGAGAGTGGAGGAAGCGACGCCGCGCGCTTTGCCGGCCTTGCGGCGCCGTGCTGCTGGCCGTGCTCGTACTCGCTCTGCCGGCTTCGTCCCTGGGTCAGTACAGGGGGGACCGCTACTGGTTCGACGCCTCCCTCACGGCCACGGCAGAGTACACGAGCAATGTCTATCTGCTCGCGGACCTGGATGAGGAGGAGCTCGGAGAAGATCTGGACGACTTTGTTTTCGGATTTTATCCCCGCCTGGCAATGGGATACATGGCGGAGCGCACCGAGTGGGACATCGGCTACGGGACCGATTTCATCTTTCACTATGACGACTCTGAGAGGGACATGATCGGGGACAACCATTACGTCGGCCTCCACCTGCGCCAGGAGCTGAACCCACGCTTCACCTTCAGGGCGATGGATTCATTCGCGGCCTCATCCAACCCGATTGCCCTGATCTTCCGCGATGAGGAGGCCGCCGAAGCCGCGGCGGTCGACATCCTCTCCTCGCGGGTCGATGTGATCACGAACCTGGGGCTCGGAGAGCTCGAATGGAGGGCCTCCCGGCGGTCGACCCTCCGTTTTCAGGCCTCCGTCGACGTCACCCGGTACCTGGATGATGACGATGACGACTTAGATTACCAGGACTCGGATACGTACACCGGGAGGATCGAGTACGCCTACGGCCTCTACCGGAACTTCTATATCGTGGCCCAGCCCACGGCCTCGCTATACAAGTATCACGGCCTCGGGGAGGCCTGGTCCTGCGGCGCCCTCTTGCTCGGGCGGTACCGGGTCTCGGAGGACATGCACGCCGAAGCCGGAGCGGGCGCCGCCTTCGTGGACGAGGATGGAGATGATGATGACATCGAGGACACGCAGGAGTGGTCCTATCTGCTTCACGCAGCGCTACACTGGGTGTTCCGGACCTCGACGATCACCCTCGAAGGGGGGCATGACTTTGCGCCGAGCGGGGGCATAAGCGGGACAGCCAGGCGCTGGAGCGCCCGGCTCCAAGGCACCCACAATTTTACCGAGGATTTCATGGTGCTGGGCGGCGGAACCTACTCCCGATTTCGCTCGGTCTCGGGCCGGGCGGTGGACACGGAGACGTTCACGGCCAATGCGAGAGCCGCATACCAGTTCACCCCCTGGCTCTCCTCGTGGCTGGAGTACACGTTCCTTCGCCAGAATGTCTTCGGCGATCTGGGTGAGGATCTCGACACGCACCGCGTCATACTCGCGGTGCGCGTGAGCCTGCCCGAGAGCCGGCGGACCAGGAACGGATAGCCGAGATAAGAGGCAAACCGGACGGCCGGTGAACTAAAGAGAATCGCATGTACGACGAGAAGAAATTCAACATCAATCAGTACGCAGACGTGTTCCTGCGGCGGAAGTGGCTCATCATCCTTCCCGCCCTGTTGATTCTGGGAGCCGCCACGACCGTGGCTTATGTTCTGCCCAAGATCTACAGGTCGAGCACTCTGATTCTCGTAGAGCCCCAGAAGATCCCGCGGGACTATGTGCGCTCCACCATAACGGCCAGCATCCAGGACCGCCTGAACACGATCAAGCAGCAAATACTCAGCCGCACGCGCCTCGAGGCGGTCATCAAGGAATACGGCCTCTGGGGGGCCGGCGAGGGGGAGCTGCCGATGGAGCAGATCGTGGAGATCATGCGCAGATCCATCGAGATAGAGGTCCGATCGTCCCCCGATTACTATTCCGCTTCACCGGCGACCTTCTCGATCCACTTCATGGGCCGGGAGCCCATGACCGTTATGAACGTCACCAATGCGCTGGCGTCGATGTTCATCGAGGAGAATCTGAAGTCTCGAGAGAAAGAGGCCCGCGGCACCTCCGAGTTTCTGGAAGAGGAGCTCTCGAAAGTAAAGACCAGTCTCGAAGAGCAGGAGGGAGCGATTCGCTCGTTCAAGCAGGAGAACATGGGAGAGCTTCCCGAACAGCAGGAGCCGAATCTGAACATGCTGAACCGGCTTCAACTGGAGAAGAAGACGACCTTCGAGTCCCTCCGGTCCGCCGAGGACCGCCGGATCGCACTCATGCGGCAGATTCACCGGTACCAGCCTTCAGGCGTCTCCAGGAACGCCGGGTCATCCCTATACGGTCAGCTGATGGCGAAGAAGGCCGAGCTGGCCAATCTGGAGTCCCGCTACACGGACAAGTACCCGGATGTGATTCGCCTTCGCAGTGAGATCGCCGAGATCGAAGAGGATCTGAAAAGCACCGAAGGGGACGGGGCGTTGGACGAGACCCTTCTCTCCCTGGACCCGGCGTACCAGGAGCTTCGGGGCCAGCTCGATCTGCTCGAGCTGGAGATCAAGACCCTCCGGAACGAGCTCACCCGCATCGACAGGGAGATAGCCGTATACCAGCACAGGGTCGAGCAGACGCCGATGCGTGAGCAGCAATTGATGACCCTCACCCGCGACTATGAGAACATAAAGGATAATTACAATTCCCTTCTCAACAAGAAGCTCAACGCGGAGATCGCCGAGAACCTCGAGGTGCGCCGGAAGAGCGAGCAGTTCCGCATCCTGGATCCGGCCAGCTACCCCGAGCATCCGTTCAAGCCGAATCGCAAGAGGATCATGGCCCTCGGGCTGATCCTCGGGTGTGGATTGGGGATCGGTGCCGCTTTTTTCGTCGAGTATGCGGATCGAACGTTCCGGGACGTCAATGACGTCAAGGAGACGCTGATGCTCCCGGTTTTGACGGTGATCCCTTTCATACCCACTGAAGAAGGTATTCCGATGAAGGATCGTCTGAAACGTTTTATCATGGGGACGGGGTGACTAGTGTAAAACCGGATTGAATTGGAGATGTCATTTTGAAATTGTGGAAAGACAAAAAGAAGCTCTCTTCCGATGAGCCCCCTGATGTCGAAGACAGGGGAGAGGAGATGGGCGACAAGCTGGAAACGGCTCAGAGCGGCCCCAAGCGCCACCTCTACGCCGTCAAGCAGGAGGAGAGCCCGAAACGCACCGATTCCCGTCTGATCTCTCTGCACGATCTCCGGTCGCCCATCACCGAGCACTATCGAAAGCTCTACACGAAGCTCCTGTTCGTTGCGCGCGAGCGCTCGTACAAGACCATTGCCGTGACCAGCTCGACCATGGGGGAGGGGAAGACGCTCACCTCTCTCAATCTGGCCCTCATTATGGCCCAGGATCTGGAACAGAAGATCCTCATCGTGGACTGCGACCTGCGCAGGCCGATGGTCGATCGAACGCTCGGCCTGAGCCCGCGCAGTGGGATCGCCGACGTGATCCAGGGAAAGGTCGATATCCGGTCCGCCATGTTGAAGATCCCCTCGGCCAACCTCTATGTACTTCCCGCGGGAGAGTCTCCTGAAAATCCGGCCGAGATTCTCATGGCAAAAGAGATGCGCCCCCTCATCGAGAGGCTGCGCAACCGGTTCGATTTCGTGATCATCGACACGCCGCCCGTGGTGCCCCTTGCAGACCAGAATTTTCTCTCCGAGCTCGTGGACGGATTCATTCTGGTCATCCGTGCGGGGAAGACACCCCGGGATATCGTGATTGCGGCCCTGGAATCGATCAATACCGATAACATCCTCGGCATCGTCTTCAACGGAGTGGATAAGTCGATTTCAAGCAATTATTACTATGGGTACTATTCCAAGGCGGCAAAATAGGTGGAGGAGAATCGCAAACTGACCCGTTTACATCAAGAAAAAGCACCGCCACAGGCGGCTGACGCTTCAAGGAGAGGAGTCCCGAAATGGACGGCTACCAAGTGCTGGACTACCAGCCTGTGCACGGAAAGCACAATATGATGGGCGTGCGTGAGAGAATCCGCAGCTACCTCTTCGATCACTTCATTCACGATATGGTGGGTGATGACCTCGGGGACGAGGACTCGTTCCTGGACCACGGCATTCTGGACTCCACAGGGGTCCTGGAGCTGGTCACCTTCCTCGAGGAGACCTTCGATATCATCATCGAGGATGAAGAGCTCGTTCCCGAGAACCTGGATTCCGTAACCAACCTTGTCGCATTCATCCAGCTTAAGCAACTCGGCGATTAATGTGGTTCAAGCCGGGAAGGATGAAAGGGGAGATGCGGCGTGACAGGGGGGGCTTGAGAGTACGGCCCGACGAGAGGAGAAGGTCATGAAGACCTTCTATGGTCTGTGGATCTCTATACGAGCGAGCGAGCGTCCGGCCCTCCGTCGCCTCTTCCGCGCGATGCGTTCCGCCCTCTATTTTCACCTCTACTATGGACGGCGCATCGGTCTGTTTCTCTTCAGTCTCCGCGTGGTGGTGATCTATGCCTGGAAGTGGCTCCTCAAGGCGGTCTGGTACGAGCCGATTCTGCGGGCCCGGTGCTCTCGCGTGGGACGCAACCTCATGCTCTACGGCCCCATACCGTGGATCGTTGGAGAGGGGGAGATCGAGATCGGCGATGACGTGGAGATGATGAAGGATACGCTCATCAGCTTCGCCTCTCATCCCGAGAAGCGGCGCATCCTGAGCATCGGCGACAAGGTATGCATCGGCGTGGGGGCGCGGTTCAGCGTGGCCGAGAGCATCTCCATCGGATCCCACACCATGATCGGCACCAACTGTTTCATCTACGATAATGACGGGCATCCCATGGACCCCGAGGCCAGGCGGCGGGGTGAGCGGGCGCCGCTGGATGAGATAAAGCCCGTGGTACTGGAGGGGGACAACTGGCTCGGAAACGATTGCGTGATTTGCAAGGGCGTGACCATCGGGCGGGGTTCCATCGTGGGGGCCGGCTCGATCGTGCGCCGCAGCGTACCTCCGAACACGATCGTGGCCGGGAACCCGGCCCGGCCCACGATGAAGCTCACCGCCGATTCCGACTCCGACCGGCCGGAGGAGCCGAAGCCGGCCGGGGAAGCGACGGACGCCGTCGAGCCCAAGCGGTAAAGAACTTCGCTGTTTCGCAGATGAAAGCCACTGCTGAACAGAATTGGAAATTGGAAAATGCAGATTGCAAATTGAAGAAAACAAGAGGATACTGAAACTCTACAATATTTGCAGTTTCCAATCTGAAATCTTCAATTTTCAATGAAGTTTAGCCATCTCTCGAGATGGCTAAACTGTTTAAGGCTCTCGATGGCAGTTTCGAAGATTCTCTTCTGGGTCACGGCCGCTCTCCTGGCCTATGTGTATGTGGGCTACCCGACCGCCCTGGCGCTCTGGGCCCGGTGGAGAGGGCGAAAGAGCGGGCCCGGCCCGGCGTGCGCTGAAAGCTCGAGAGTCTCGATCGTCCTCCCCACATACAACGATGCTTCGCACATTGCGGGCAAGATCGAATGCCTGCTCTCCCTCCACTACCCGGCCGAGCGACTCGAGATCATCGTGGTATCGGACGGCTCCACCGACGGGACCGATTCGATCGCCGAAGAGTACGCGTCCCAAGGCGTCCGGCTGATTCACTACCCTGAGCGCCGGGGAAAGCCACACGCCCTCAACGTAGGCGTGGCCGCCGCGGGCGGAGACCTGTTGATCTTCACGGACGCCAGGCAGCCCATAGACGCCGATGCGGTCCGGCTCCTGACGCGCCACTTCAGCGACCCTGCGGTCGGGGTCGTCTCGGGCGCGCTGATCTTCCGGAGGCGCGGCGCCTCCGCCATCGAGGAGGGTGTGGACCTGTACATGCGCTACGAGTTCTGGCTGCGGGATCGTGAAAGCGAGATCGATTCCATGCTCGGCGCCACGGGCGCCCTGTACGCCATCCGCCGCGAGCTCTGGTCGCCCGTGCCGGAGGAGGTGCTCCTGGACGATATGTACACTCCCATGAGGATCGTCCTGTCCGGGAAGAGGGCCATCCTCGAGCCTATGGCCAGGGCCTACGATGAGCCCGCCTCGGAGGCGGGCCTCGAGTTTCGCCGTAAGGTGCGCACCCTCACCGGCAACTTCCAGCTCATCCGGCATCTTCCGGAGCTGCTCTCGCCGCGCCGGAACCGGGTATGGTTCCAGTACGGCTCCCACAAGCTCCTTCGCCTGGCCGCCCCCTATCTGCTAATCCTGCTGCTGGCGAGCAGCGCCGCCCTGTGGTCACACGCTTTGTACCGGTCGCTTTTCGCGGCCCAGTTCGTTTTTTACATCCTCGCCGTTGCGGGGCTGTTCCTGCCCGCCCGCGGGGCGCTCAGGCGCATCCTGGCCGTGCCCCGGGCCTTTGTGGTCATGAACAGCGCCGCGGTCCTCGGTGCGATATACGCGGCCGCGGGCAAGTGGGACGTTTGGGTGCGAGACTGATGTCCCCTCAGATCCATCCACAGCCCTCCGGAGACACGGCCCTGCGCGACAGAGAGGACCGAGCGGCCTTCTGGGCACTCATCGCTTTCACCCTCGTCGTGTACCTGCGCCCCCAGGATATCTTCCCGCCTCTCGGGGCGCTGCGCCTCGGAATGCTGACGGCCGCCGGGGCCGCGGCCTTCTACATAGCCAGCGTGGTCGTCAACCGGCGTCCCCTGTCCATCATGCCCACCGAGTCGGTTCTCATGGTCATCTTTTTCGGCTTTGTCCTCTTCTCGGTTCCCATGTCGATGTGGGCGGGGGGGAGCACGAAGTTCATCACCGAGCTCTTCTGGAAGCTCCTTCTGATATTCTTTCTGGTCGTGAATACGGTGCGAACCGTCGAGCGCCTGCGTGCAATCGTGGTCGCGATTTTTTGTGCGATGCTCTACATGTCGGGGAATGCCATCTTCGACACTCTCACCGGCCAGAACCTGGTCAGGGGCTTTCGCGCCACCGGCGCCGTCGAAGGAATGCTCGGGGACCCGAACGACCTGGCCATGGCGCTGGTGATCATCCTCCCCTTTGCGCTCACCCTGGCAATCCTGGCAAAAACTGCCATAATGAAACTCGTCTTTGGAGGCAGCGCCTGTGTTCTTCTGGGCGGAATCATCATGACCTATTCACGAGGAGGGATGCTGGGGCTGGTCCTGACGGGGCTCACCTTTGCATGGCTGGCAGGCCGCGGGCGACGTCTTCCCGCCCTCCTGCTCTTTGTCTTCCTCGCCCTGGCGGGATTTTTCCTGGCTCCGAAGAGCTATCAGGATCGAGTCTCCACCATTATCGACATCGAGGCGGACGACACCGGCTCGGTCAATGAGCGGCTCGAGCTCATCAAGACCGGCTTTCGAATCATCGCCGAGAATCCCGTGCTGGGAGTGGGCGCCTTTTGCTTCGAGCTCGCCGAGGGGGCCACGCACAGTGACAGAGGCCGCTGGAGGGTGGCCCACAACACCTACATCGAGGTCGCCGCCGAGATCGGTGTCATAGGAGGCGTGATCTTCATCTGCAACCTCGTTCTCGCCTTTGTGAGGATCCACCGGCTCGGCAATACCTGCGCCGGGTTGCCGGAGTACCGGGATCTCGCGTACTGGAGCTATGCCCTGGTGTCGAGTCTGGTGGGATACGGGGTGTGCGCCTTTTTTCTCTCCCATCAGTACACCTGGGATTACTACTACCTCATTGCCTTTTCCGTTGTGCTCCAGCGGATCGCCCGCGGTCGCGGTCTGTGGGAAGAGGTGAGAGCCGGCGACGAGGAGAGGCGGGGGCGGAGGAGGAATTTTTATCGGTCCATGAAGCGTCCAGCCGCCCCCTGAAATGATGACAAGGATTCCTGAAATGACCCAGACCCCGCCCACGCCCCTCCGCATCCTCTACGTGATCCCCACACTCCATGTGGGAGGGATCGAGCAGCTGGTCCTGATGCTGGCGGCCCGGTTCGACCCGGAGGAGTTCCAGATCAATGTGTGCGGACTCACGGAGGACGGAGCGATGACCGACAAGTTCCGGAATGCCGGGGTGCCGTGCACATCTATGGGAAAGCGCGACGGGCTCGAGCCGGCGTTGACCTGGCGGATCCGGAGGCTCACGAGGCGCGTGCGACCCCACATCGTGCACACCCACAACCAGGGATCTCTTCTCTATTCTTTTTTGGCGTGCATGGGGGCCGGCCGCCCGGTCCTGGCCCATA
>CAZFWM010000033.1:0-36350 GCA_964522545.1 uncultured Thermodesulfobacteriota bacterium | reverse complement strand
GGGTGCCTCGACGGCTTCGGTGCGTCACCGTATTTATGAATCGGACCACTATGCATAGATAGGAAACTTTGTGCCTCTGTGCCTTTGCCCCTTTGTGCCTTCCTGGGCACGGCATGCCGTGCCCCTACTTAAAATAGGGCCGGGGCTTGGAAAGTATCCCCATCAGGGAGACGTTGTAATAGCCTTCAGGGTCCTTTTTCTTGAACATGGTCATCAGGGGGCCGTACTGCTCTTCGAAGGCGCCCTGCAGCTTGATTCGGCCGTTTACTTTGAGAGAGCTCATGGGGAGCTGGTCGTGGAGGAAGATGTTTCCATCGGCCGTGATCTCGAAGTCCTCGCTCTGGACGAGGAACTCTTCGAGGGTCCCCTTTCCCTTGGCCACGGATAGGGCCCCTTCTGCCCCTTGCGTTTTGATCTCGGGGAGGGGGAATCCGAATCCTTGGACATTGTTTGCGCCGAGGCCGTCGCCCAGGAAGGAGATCGAGCCGTCACTCTTTCCGAGCTGTCCCTCGGGGATCTCGAGATCGATTTCACCGGATACCTTCCCTTTGGCCTGGACCTCGTACAGGGTTTTGAGAGGCAGGTAGCGCTGGATGCTCAGCTTGTCGATGCGGGCATGGATCGAGAGATCGCCATTCTTGCCACGGTGAAAGTTACCGTTTACGGAGCCACCGTAGAGGTCGGCCGAAAAGGCCGTCCCCATGCCTCCCTTGATCAGGGAGAGCAGCGAGAGGCGCGCCTTGAGCCTGTCAAGCTGCACCCACTTAACCTTGTTCTCCTCCGCCTTGGCCGAGACGGTTACCCTATCCATGGAAAGCCCGCTGAAAAGGTAAGGCCGGGTCCGGCCGATCTTGATCTCCAGGCCCGGGAACCGTCTGGCCGTCTGAGAGAGCAGGTATTCGGTCGCCTGGTCATACGGAAAGGTCTGGTAGATGAAAAAGAGGAAGGCCGCGACGGCGAATACACCGTACCCAATGTATAGAAGGATCTTCCGTTTTTTTTCTTCCATTTAAATCAGCTCCAGGGTCGACACCGTGAATGTGACGTCGAGATAGGCCGGATTATCATACCGTGTCTTCATCCGGATTTTTTTGATCGTAAGGAAATGGTCGGAGTTCTCTATCTGAAACAGGTAGTTCGTCAGCTGCTTGAGGGATATCCTGTCGATCTTGATCTCCACGGATGACTCGTTGTAGGTCTCATTGATCGGGACGTTCTTAGGCTTCATGGAGGCGATGTTCTCCCGGATGTTCTCCTTGTCCGCCAAGGACTCCAGGAAGGAGAAAAGCGAAAAGGATGCCTCGCTCTGGGAGAGGATGGACTCGAAGTTCTTGAGCTTCTCCTTTCCCTCCTGGTATTCCTTCTGGAGCTTCTGGACCTCCTCCAGCTCTCTGCCCTTTTGCTCGATCTTCCGCCCGATGCCCTCATACTTGGACATGGCCGGCGAGATGATCAGGCCGTAGAGCAGGAAGACCAGGAGAAAGAGTCCGCCGCCGCCGACTATTTTCTTTTCCCGTTCATTGAGTTTGATCATTATTTTCTCCCCAACCTTCGCCTCGCGTCAGTCCTGCAGGAGGATTTTTATATTGAACTTTACCCCGGCCTGATCCACGGTGAGCTTGGCGTCGGTCACATCCACCTCCTTGAAGTGGGGGCACTTGGCCAGGTTGCCCTTGATGAGATCGACCGACTCGAAGGTCTTCGTCTCTCCCTGCATGCGAATCTTTTCATCGTCGATGTTGAGCTCCTTCACATCGATGGTGGTCGCGCTGTCGATCCGGGTCGAGATCTCTTTCAGACTGTTGAGCACAGTGGCGCTGTCGGGCGAGATGTTCCCGAGGAGCGACATCTGGGACCCGGCCTCACTGACCTTGGATTTCATGGTGGCAATGCGCTGCTTATCGTTTTTGATGTGCTTCAATTCCGGGAATGTGGAGTTGAAGACATCCTCGATGCGAGCCGAGATCTCCTTGTACTCCGAGCTCTGGGCGTGGTAGCCCCGATAGAGCTTGAAAGAGAGCAGCAGCAGGAGCACGACGCCCATGACCCCGATCCGGATCATCTGGCTGCGCAGGTCGCTCCCGGCCAGCCTGAAGGCGAGGTCGCCTCGCCTGAGGTTGATCTGAGAGCCCTTGCCCTCTCTGGCGCCCCGCAGTCCGAGCCCGAAGGCGTGGGGTAGGATGGCCTCCTCCCGAGCCGGGTGGGTCAGTACGCTGGAGACCTCGAAGGAGGGCTTGAGGCGCGTTACCTCCGTCTCGAGGGAGGCGCTCAGGTAGTGGGGCAGGTTTTTGATCCTGGACGTCCCTCCCGAAAGATAGATCCGGTCCACCCCCTTTTGCTCCTCATCCGATCCGTAGGCGCTCAGGCTCCGCTGCAGCTCGCCCACCAGAGGATCGAGGCTCTCCTTGATAACGTCCGAGAGGCGTCGGGCCTCCTCCGGTATGATTTCGTCCTCTTCGATCTCGATGTAGCCCTGCTCGATCTTGAGCCTTTCCGCCTCCTCCGCGCTCAGGCTCAATGCGCCGGCGATCGCCGTCGTGATCCGGGCCCCTGCGATGGGGATGGTGCGGATCTGGCGGATCATCCCGTCTTTGAGAATACACAGGTTGCTCTGAGCGCAGCCTATGTCGAGGAGGGCTATATTGCCGTCGTCTGCGCCGAAGGTCTCGCGGGCCATGTTGAACAGCGCCATGGGCGCAACATCGATGATGTGCGGGTCCAGGCCGGCCGCCTCGAAGAGCCTCAGGCGTTCCTCGACGGCGGATTTCGGTGCCAGGATCGCCATCACCACAGCCCCCGACTCCGAGGTCTCGAGGACCTGATAATCGAGGATCATCTCATCCATGTTAAAGGGGACTTGGGATTCGAGCTCGAAGGCGATGGTCTGGTCGATCTTTTTCTTCTGCTTGAAAGGGAGCGATACGACACGGCACGAAAACTGGCCGGGCGGCAGCGATGTGATCAGCCTGTCCGGGGAGATCTCGGCCTCGGCGAGGGCCCGGGATATCACGTCTCCGATTTCATCCGGCCCCCGGCCGCTTTCTTCGGTCTGAAGTTCCTGCTCTGGGGCGACGGATCCCTCCGCTTCGGCAGATTCTTCGGGGCGGCCGCTCTTCGGCCCCTCGGCGGCGAGCGGCCGCTCGATGAGCCGGAGGAATTCATAGCCGCGAAATGTGATTCGCAGCAGAGCGATCTTCACAGAGTGCGTACCAATGTCGATTCCAGCTAGGGTCTGAGGCATTTTGAATTCCTTTGAGCCTTTCCTGATATATGCTCAACAACATAGGGCGGGCCGTGCCCGCCTGGTTTAGCGGAATGCAATGATACCGGCGGCCATGGGCCGCCCTATTCCGGCTTCCAGTACAGGAGTGTCGTCCCTTGCCCATCTTTCTTCACCACGGCGTGGATGGTCTTGCGCAGGGCGCTCTCGACATCCATGGCTATATTATGAATGCGCCCGGTCGACCGGATCGTGAAATACTCACTGTTGATGGCGCAGTAGCTATTGTAATCCGCTGCATTGATCTCGCTGTAATTCGCCAGGCAGTTGTTGACGTTCTCGGTGCAGGGGGTTTCCCAGAGCTTGAAGTAGATCTCCTTTGCCCGCTCCTGGTCGAGGGTGAGGTCGCTCAGGGCCTGCAGCACTTCGGGCATGGCCGTGTTCAGGTTGATCTGTTTCGGATAGACCGTGATGAAGCTCTTCAGGGCGCGCATGAGCTGCTGGTTGTCCAGGCTGGTGAAGTCCTGGGCGATCTGCATGAAGCCGCACACGCTGTTGATCTCGTCGACCGTATCGAGGGGAGCGTTCTTGCTCCGGTATGGGAATGGGGAGTCCGGACAGTTGTCCTCGAAGAAATCATCCGTGTTTCGGCCATCGTCGATGTAGTCGATCAGGTGCAGTACGAGGGTATTGGCCGCTGACGCCTCGATCTTCAGGACCTGAAATAAGTTGGTGACCAGGGTGCGGTAATTCTCGTCCGTGGTGCCGTCCTCCTTGATCAGCATGTTTACGTTGATCTTGCTCTCTTCATCCTCGATGGCCGGCTTGACGTTGAACAAGTCGGCGGGTGGGGCCGGGTCATCCGGGTCCGTGAACACCACCGTCTGCTGCGGGCATATCGGCACATCGATAAAGCCGTCCGGGCCGATGGGGAACGTCCCCAGGAGTATGATGATCTCATTGTAGCATGGTGACTCGCAATGCCAGCAGCACTGTCTGTGGTCGGCGCTGTCCTGCATCGGAGGCGGCATTCCGCGCCCCGAACCGATGTCGCACGGGAGCCAGGCCAGAATGCCGCGGAACAGGTTCACACCCGCCTTGGCCACATAGTAGGCCCGCAGCTCGTCCCGGTAATTGGACGTTATGCTCAGGTCGATCCGGCTCGTGTAGTTGAGCTCGAGGATCAGCGTGGTGAGTATCGTCAGGATGAGGATCGTGACGATCAGGGCCACGCCCCTGGAATTGCGGGCCGGCCGCGATAGGGCGGCTGCGATACGCTTTTTCATCTCTATCGGCTGATATCCCTGCCGGGATTCTCCCTAAGGCTAATTTTACGGCACCGTTGTAGTCGTCGTGGGCGACGACCCCGGGGTGACCGTGGCCTGGGGCACCATGGGGATCTCCGTGCGCGTGACGAAGGGGAGCTCCCTGCCCCTGGGATCCGTGAACGTGAGCTGGATCTCCACCGCCACGGGGATCTTGTTGCGCGTCGGGTCCTCGAGCACGTTCCACTCATCGGTCCACTCGAGCGTTTGGCCGTCCCGAAAGAAAAGATTGAATCCGGTGAGCACGTAGCGCAGGCTCTCGTCAATGGGATTCGTCTCCGAGGCGATCACCGCGAGGTTGCCGAAGGTCGTCGGGTCGCCCGTGAAGGCCCGGGGATTGAAATTATCCGCGTCCATGAAGGGCTGGAGGCGCCGGGTCAGGTAGAGCCGGTCGTTGTCCGGGCCCAGGACCGCGCCGTACTCGATGGCTATCTGCGTCTCCTCCGGCCGGGCCCCGGGCGCCACGGCCCCGTATTGGTCATCGGAGGCGAAGGAGGTGAACCAGAGGGTGTCGTGGTCCATGTCCATTGTGCGATCGTTCTTTGCGAAGAAGAGGCCGCGCGAGATCTGGCCCCCTACGAGGAAGAGATAGGACGCATTGAGCTCGTCAGCGATCTGGGTAAGCACGGCCCGGCCGAGCTGGTAGACCTCGGTCTTCCCCTCTACGATCTCGTAGGCGCGCCGCGACGAGGCAAAGCTGGAAAAGACGATCCCCATCACCACCGCGAGAATGGAGATGGCGAGCATCAGCTCGATCAGGGTGAAACCCTTTGTGTCGATGGCCTGCCTCACGGCATTATCCCTGGAAAGAGGCTGGTGAGCTGGTTGTTGATGATTATGGCGGTGAAGACGAGCTGGTCGGTCTGGGATTCTCGCATCTCGAATCTCTCTTCCTCGCCCCATCGAATCGTTACCCGGACTTCTCGTATGAGGTCCTCAATGGCCGCAAAACCGACCGACTGGAGGAGCTGGGAAATGTAATCGTAGTTTGCCACTTCGACTCGGTAGCTGAACTGGGGGAAGCCCAGGTCCTCGAAATCGCCGTCTATCTCGCCCTCATCGGGAAAAGGCTCGGTCTCGATGTCGGTCATGAGGATGCGCGCCAGGAGTGTGGCCATCGTGAGATTCTGGGAGACGCCGGCCGCCCGGATGCTCTGCGTCTGGGACCGCAGCAGCGGGACCAGTGCGATGGCGATGATGGCGACCGCGGCCATCACCTCCAGGAGCGTAAAGCCTCCGGCCCCGGCCGACCGCAAAGACTTACATCTCATATTCATCGATCTCGATCTCTTCATACCCCTCACGAATCTCGACTCGCCCGGTGAAGGGGTGTATGAAGATCGTGTATTCGTTGTCCCTCTCATCGGCGAGATGGATCAGCGTGGGCGGGTTGACCCGCCCGTCCGGGCCGAAGTAGGTGTAAACGGTCCCCGTCTCTTTCTTGGGCATGAGCTGGCCCAAGTGGAAGAGGTCGAGGAAGCGCACACCCTCGGGAAGCTCCTTCTTGATCTCATCTTCCTCTATGAACTTGATATCCTGGCCCTGGGGATCCATGTCCGGTGCGATCCAGTACCTGTTTGTATCGATATCGACTCCGAGCCTGAAGAGCAGGCCCTTCGTGGTCGCCTCGGAATGTATGTGTTTGATCGTCAACGAGAGGCGCCGCGTCGCTGTCTTGATGTTGTGGGACGTGAGGTTGACCGCCCGGGGAGCCACGATGGTGAAGAGAATCCCCATGATGCCCAGAACGATGGTCAGCTCGATCAGGGTCAGCCCGCGGGCGGAGTTTCTCATGGAAATCAATGCTTCTCCGGTACCTTCTCAACGATAGGGCGGGCCGTGCCCGCCGATCCATGCTGACGGAATTCTTGTGGCGGCCACGGGCCGCCCTAACAGCTGATTGCTACCCTTCCAGATCCCAGCTCTCGATGTCGGTGAATTTCCCATCGCCGCCGTCCTCTCCATCCGCTCCATACGACTCCAGATCATAGGGGCCTTGGGTCCCCGGGCAGATATAGATGTAAGGGGTTTTCCACGGATCGAGGGGGACCTTGTCGATGTAGCCGTCCTCGCTGTAGCTGATGGCGGTCTGGCCCACGCCGGGGGGCTCCACGAGCGCATCGAGCCCCTGCTCGGTGCTCGGGTAGAACCCGTTGTCCACCCGGAAGAGCTCGAGGGCGTTCTGGAGACTCCGGATTTCGACGACGGCCTTGGTCCGCCTCGCCTGTTCGGTACGCCCCCCGACCCGGGTGAACACCATGGTGGCCAGGATGCCCAGGATGACGATGACGACCATGATCTCGATGAGGGTCATTCCCTTTTCATTTCCCAGAGACATTACTCATTCCTCCATTTGTGAAGTCGGACCGGGGTGGAGTGCCCGGGCAGAAGGGTCATCTGGCCACGATCTGATTCATCTCGAGAAGCGGCAGAAGGATCGAGACAACGATAAAGGCCACGACCAGGGCCATCGAGAGGATCATGATCGGCTCCAGCAGGGTCGTGAGGCTGGTGACCTTGGTGTCCACCTCGTTGTCGTAGAACTCGCTCACTTTTTCCAGCATCCCCTCCAGCTCGCCGCTCTGCTCTCCGCTGGCGATCATGTGGACCACGATGGGAGGGAAGACCTTGCTCCGTCGTAGGGGCTCGGCCAGCGAGGCCCCCTCGGTCACGCTCTCGCGGGCCGTGTCGACCGCCTCGGCCACGATGGCGTTGTTGACGATGTTCCGCACGATGTCGAGACACTTTAGCAGTGGGATGCCGCTCGCCAGAAGGGTGCTCAGGGTCTTGGTGAACCGGGAGACGGCGGTCATCCGGATGATCTTGCCGAAGATCGGCACCCGGAGGATCGTCTTGTCCCAGGCGTACCGCCCCGTTTCCGTGCGCACGTACCGTTGCATGCCGAAGATGATCCCCGCAAGGAGAATGGCCATAACCCACCAGTAGGAGCGCGCAAAGTTGCTCAGAGCAATCAGTATGACCGTGGGAAGAGGCAGTGCCTGCTCCAGATCGGCGAAGATCTCCATGACCTTCGGAATGACATAGGTGAACAGCACAGCCAGCACGCCCACGGCGATCACCACCATGATGACCGGGTAGGCCAGCGCGCCGAGGACCTTGTTCTTGATCTTGACCTGCCCCTCCGTGTAGTCGGCGAGCCGGAACAGGACGATCTCCAGGGCCCCGCTCGTCTCCCCGGCCGCGATCATGCCCACATAGAGATCCGTGAAGACACGCGGGTATTCGGCGAGCGCCCCGGCCAGCGACGAGCCCTCGTTCACACGCTCCCGGACCTGGGAGATGATCCTGCGCAGCTTCTCGTTCTCGATCTGGTCGGTGATGGCGCTGAGGGCGCCCACCATGGGGAGCCCGGCCTTGAGGAGGGTGCCGAGCTGGCGGGTCATGATGGAGATGTCCTGAATCGTGATCCGCTCGAAGATATCCTTGAGGGAGACCTCCTTGCCGGCAAAGGAACGTTCCCCCTTGTCGGCCTTTTCCTCGGCCAGGGACGTGGGGAAGACGCCGGACCGCCGGAGCTTGAGCCGGGCAGCCTTCGGGCTCTCGGCGTCGATGATTCCCTTGGTATTCTTTCCGGCCTGGTCCAGGCCCGTGTATTCGAAAACAGCCATGTCAGGGTACCAACAAAGAAGACCTCTGAGGAACCCAGGAAGCCAGGAAAAGAGTTACATCAAATTTTTCCTGATTGCATGGTTTCATCAAAAACAAATCCTCTTTTCTCATGGGTTCCTGGGTTCCTCAGAGGAAAATTTTCTTTCCTCCTGGGTTATTACAAAATAAATCCTGCCTGTATTTGTCGTAAAACCTACCCCTTTCACTCGCTCACATAAAACTGGTCCTCTTGGGTTACCCTGAGGACTTCGGGTATCGTGGAGATCCCCTTGATCACCTTCTGGAGCCCATCTTCGCGCAGGGTGAGCATCCCTCCCTTGAGGGCGGCCTTCTTGATCGTGCCCGAGTCGACATTCTGCATCACCAGACCCTGGATCGTATCGTCGACCAAGAGGAGCTCGTAGATTCCGGTCCTGCCCCTGTACCCGGTGTTCAGACATTGGGGACATCCGGCGGGCTTGTAGATCACCCCGTCGATCAGAGCCTCTCGTTTCAGTGCGATTTCTTCGAGCTCGGTATCGGTCGGTTCGTAGGGCTCCCTGCATTTCTTGCAGACCACCCGCAGCAGCCGCTGTGCGATGATGCCGATGAGGGACGAGGATACGAGAAACGGCTCGATCCCCATGTCGATGAGCCGGGTGATCGCGCCGGCCGCGTCGTTCGTGTGGAGGGTGGAGAAGACCAAGTGGCCGGTGAGGGATGCCTGGATGGCGATCTCCGCGGTTTCCAGGTCGCGGATCTCACCGACCATGATCACGTCGGGATCCTGGCGCAGAATCGAGCGCAATCCCCGGGCGAAGGTGAGGTCGATCTTGGGGTTGACGTGGATCTGCCCGATCCCCTGGATCTGGTACTCCACCGGGTCTTCCACGGTAATGATGTTCTTGTCGGGTGCGTTGATCTCATTGAGCGCCGCATAGAGCGTGGTGGTCTTGCCCGAGCCGGTCGGGCCTGTCTCGAGGATGATGCCGTGGGACATGCGGATGAGCTGACGCATCGTGTCGAGCTTGTCGCCCAGGAGGCCGATCTCGTCGAGCGTGAGGAGTACCTGGGTCTTGTCGAGGAGCCGCATCACGATCCGCTCGCCGTGGGAGGTGGGGATCACGGAGACGCGGATGTCGATGTCCTTGCCGGCCAGCTTGATCCGGATCCGGCCGTCCTGGGGGAGCCTTTTTTCGGCGATGTTGAGGCCGGCCATGATCTTCACGCGCGATATGATGCTCGATTGGAACCGCTTGGGCGGCTTGACGATTTCGTAGAGCACGCCGTCGATCCGAAACCGCACCGACAGCTCCCGCTCGAAGGGCTCGATGTGGATGTCGCTGGCCCGCTCCTTGACCGACTGGAACAGGAGCGAGTTCACCAGGCGGATGATCGGGGCCTCGTCGGCCGCCACGTCGAGGAGGTCCTCCGGCTCTTCCAGCTCGGTGGCCAGGATGTCGTCCAAATCCTCGGAGAGGCCCTCCACCATCTCCTCGGCCGTGTTCGAGGCCAGATCGTATACCCGGTTGATCGCATTGAGGATCATCTGGGGCCGCGCCAGCACGGGCCGGGCCGGAGACCCGAGGAGAAGTCCCAGGTCGTCCAGCGGATGGATGGCAAGAGGATCGGCCACGGCGACCAGAATCGCGTCATCCTCACGCTTCAGCGGAAGGAGCGTGTACTGCTTGGCGAAGTTGATCGGGAGCTTCCGGATCATCTCGGGCTCGATATCCACCTCGGGCAGCTCATTCAGGTAGGGGAGCCCTGTCTGGTCGCTGAGAGTCCTGTAGAGGTCCTCTTCGGTGACGTGGCCGAGCTGGACGAGGATCTCGCCGATCCGGTCTCCCTTCTCGGCCTGCTGCTTCATGACCTCTTCGAGCTGTCCGGGCGTGAGGCCGGCCTGCTCCAGAAGGATTTCGCCAACACGTTTGTTCGGATCGTTCATCCCTGGCCTTTCACTCTGATTCCGTTCCCTGGCCGTCCGGAAATTCCATCGGCTCCTCCTCTTCCGGTGCGGCAAGATCCTCCGGCATGAGGATCTCCACATCGAGGGCTCCCGTGGACGGTGGCACGTGTATCGGCTCCGACGGGTATTCGGGGAAGGGATCGATGTCGATGTCGTCGTCGGAGATGCCGTGGCGCTTCTTGTACCAGAGCATGCGGTCTTTGTTCATTTTCATGAAGTGGTCTACGTCCGAATCCTCCCAGAGGATGTGGGGGGTGAGGAAGAGCATGAGATTCGTCTTATCTACATCTTTTGACTCCCATCGGAAGAACCATCCCAGGAAGGGAATGTCGCCGAGCCAGGGGACCTTGGTCTCTCGTTTTGTTATCCGATCGTCGATGAGGCCCCCGATCACGATGGTCTGGCCGTCCTTGACGATGACGGTGTTGGTGGCGGTCCGCGTGAGAGTGGTGGGCCCCACCTTGTCCGGGTCCGTACCGCCGGCTCCCTGATTCGCCACAGAGGAGATCTCCTCATAGAGGACGAGCTTGATGTAATCGCTCTCGCTTATCTGGGGGGTGAAACGAAGTGTGATCCCCACGTTTTCCCGGGTTACGCTCATGACCGTGCTCACTGTGGTCTGACTCGTTCCGGTGACGAAGGGTACGTTCTGGCCGACCACGATCTCGGCCTCCTCATTGTCCATGGCCACGAGGTGCGGGCTGGAGAGGATATTCGTCTCCGAGTCCTCTTGCATGGCCCGGATCAGGAAGATGTTTGCGGGGATCGTCACCCCGATGCCCGGGATCGTGATCGTGTCGAAGACCGCGCCGAAGGTCATCCCGGTGTTACTGAGAGCGAGCGGGTTCGTTGGGGTCGTGCCTGTTGCGGTGGGGTCGCCGTCCGTGAGAAGAGTGAGAGCCCCCGAGAGGGTGTTCAGCAGATCGTTTGTGCCGAGGCCCCACTCGGTGCCGCCGAGGGCGATCTTGTCGACCACGTCGCCGTCCTCCAGGGGGATGCCGCTTCGAAACTCCATGCCGATCTCGCGGATCGTGGTCGGCAGAATCTCCATGAAGACCGCCTCCACATAGACCTGGCGCCGCTTGATGTCGAGCTTGTCGATCACGCCTTTGAGCGTGACGTAGTCCTGGCGCGAGGCGATGATGATCAGAGAGTTCGTGGCGATGTCGGCCGTAATGCTCACCTCGCTCTCAAAGGACTCGAGCATCCGCGAGATTCCAGGAGGCACCCCGGCCTGGCCCTGGGTTCGGCTGGTTCGGCCGGTTCGGCCGGTCATGCCGGTCTGGCCGGTCCTGGTACGGGACATTCCGGTGCGGGACATCCCGGTTCCGGAGACCAGGCTGTTGAGCACGCCCGAGAGCTCCTCGGCATCGGCGAACTGGAGGTAGTAGACGTGGATCTTTCCGTAGGTTCGCGGCGTGTCGAAGTCCAGCCGGGCAATGAGATCCTTTATCATCTTGAGCTGGTCGATGGTGGCCACGACGATGAGCGAATTGGTCCGCTCGTCGGGGATGATCTTTATGCCGCTGTCTCGGTCCTGGCTACGGGACGCCGTGCTCGTCTTGCTCCGCCGCCGGCTGCGGACCGACTTGGCGGGCTGTGCCTTGGTCTGGGAGGAAGTGCTTGCCTGGAGCACGGCCTCGAGCTCGCTCGCCATCACGTCGGCCAGCGCATACTTGATCGGAATCACCTCGATCACAGTCTCGAAGCCCGCCACATCGATCTCTTTGATGATTTTGAGGAACCGGTTGATGTTGAGGGAGGTGTCGGTGAATATGATCGTGTTGGTGGGTGCGTAGAGGTCGATCTGTCCGCCGGCCTTTGACTTGAGGGGATCGAGGATCCTCTTCACGTCCTCGGCGCTCACGTATTTCAGCGGGAGGAGGCGGGTGATGAATCTGTCGCTCACGGCCCTGTAGTCCCCCTCAGTGAGGGTTTCGATGCTCTTTCCCACAGCGTCGCGGGCCTGGACGATCTTGATCACCTTGCCGGCCGGCACCGTGGTGAACCCCTTGATATCCAGGACCGACTCGAAGACCTGGTAGGCCTCATCCTTTGTGATCTTGGTGGGCGAGATGACGGTCACCTTTCCCCTGACCTTCTCGTCGATGATGAAGTTCTTGCCGGTCAGCTCGCTGATGAACTTGACCAGGACGACGAGGTCAACGTCCTGGAAATCCATGGTGACATATTCTTCTTCCGCCTCCGGCGACTGGGCCGGTGCCGTGCCCGGGAACAGACAGGCGCCGAGTACGGCGAGGCCTATGGCCAGGGAGGTGCACTGAAAGAAAGTCCTGCGGTTGGGGCTCATCATCATCCTGAGTCTCCTATGAGGTTGCTCTTATCGAATTTCGTATGAGAAGCTCTGGCGTTGGCCGCCGCGAATAATGTCCAGCGAGAGGTTCTTCTCATTGCGGAGCTGCGGGAAGATCTCCAAGGCCTTCTCCGGGCTGTCGATCTCTATGTCGTTGATCTGCTTCAGGATGTCGCCGTTCTTGAGGCCGATCTTGTCGAAGATGCTGTTGGGGCGAATGGCGAACACCTTGAAGCCGTTGGTCTTGCCGTTTTCGAAGTTGGGGACGACGCGGATCTGGGTGAGGAGCTCGTTGAGGTTGTCCAGAGCGCCCTCCACCTCCCCTTCGTCGATCAGGTACGATGAGTCGGTGACCTGGCGTATTCCCTCTCCCCCAGCGGGAGTCTTCGGTTTGGACCGGGCCTGGCGGGCCCCTTTGAGATCGAGCTCTTCAAAGGTGAGCTCCTCCTCCACGCCGTCGCGCAGGAGGATGACTCGGAATCGCTCGATCCTGATGATCTCGGCCTCGTTCAGGACCATGTCGTAGAGGTGGTAGACCTCCTGCTTGTGGGTGGAAAGGTCCTCGATCACCGAGTAACTGTTCTCGAGGGAGCTCACTACAGTGCCGATGAGCTTCACCTTGAGGTCCGATTGCTGAATCGGCCCTGTGCTGTCCGACTCGAGCCCTTCGATCGCCTCTACCAGGTCAAAGGGCTCGGAGTTGAAGATGTTTCTGTCGATGATGACCTTGTAATCAGCGGACACCCGCCTGGCGCTCTTCCCGGAGCTCTTTGCGTGGGTCTTTCGCTCGAGAGCCTTGGGGAGCTCGAAGTAGTCGGCCACGTATGTATTTACCGTGCTGGCCAACAGGTAGGTCGCCCCTGTGATGAAGAGTAGGTTGATGGCCCAGAAATATTTCTTTAACATGAAAAATCCTCGCTAAGTCTATTAAGAACTTATTTGATAGATTTTTAAATACTGAATTATATGGAAGCCCTATACTTATTTCAAGAGATGAAATCATATAGCATAATATAAATAAAAAAAGCCAGAGCGAACCATGTGATGTAACGTTCTATCCGAAATGGAGGGTCCGGTTCCACCCGGACCGCGGACGGCGTGGAAGCCGGCCCTCCAGGTGACTACCGACTATAACGCACAGAAATCATGAAAGTTTTCGGCTGAATGTCCGGACCCCGCTACCACGAGCTCCATCGATCGGGAAGGCTTCGCGCCCTGGCCTCACAGGCCCGCGAGCGCCTGCGGGCCTGTTCGCTCTGCCCGCATGGCTGCGGAGTGGATCGGCTCGCCGGGGAGGTGGGGGCCTGCGGTGCCGGTGCACGGGCCGGGGTGGCCGTGGCTCTGCCCCACTTCGGCGAGGAGCCGCCCCTTGTGGCGGGCGGCGGCAGCGGAGCGATCTTTTTCACGGGCTGCCCGCTTCGGTGCCGATTCTGCCAGAATCACCAGATCAGCCGGGCCGCCTCGCCGCACCCTCTCGGCCCTTACGAGCTGGCACAGACCATGGTCGGCCTGCAGGAGGAAGGGTGCGCCAACATCAACCTCGTCTCCCCCTCCCATGTGGTGCCGCAGATCCTCGAGTCGCTCGACGCGGCCGTGCCTCTCGGGCTTTGCCTCCCCCTGGTCTACAATTCCCACGGGTACGAGTCCCTCGAGACCCTCGCCCTGCTGGACGGGGTGATCGACATCTATCTGCCGGACGCCAAATACGGCTGTGATCAGGCGGCTCAGCGTCTGTCCGGGGCCCAGGCGTACGTGAGCCACAACCGGCAGGCCCTGGCCGAGATGCACCGGCAGGTGGGCGCCCTCCGCCTCGATGGGAAGGGCAGGGCGGAGCGCGGCCTCCTGGTGCGGCACCTCGTGCTCCCCGGAGACCTGGCCCGCACCGGGCCGTGCCTGGCTCGGATCGCCGAAGACCTCGGCACGGATGTCACACTGAGCCTCATGTCACAGTACCGCCCCGTAGCGGATGCCGGGGCATTGCCGCCGCTGGATCGGTCGTTGAGTTTCGAGGAGTATGCGGATGCCGTGGAGGCGGCGGGCCGCCTCGGGTTCACCGACCTCTGGATCCAGGACCCGGGGAGCCGGGATCTGTGGTCCCCCGATTTCGAGAAGGACGATCCCTTCGATGGGTCTCCTCGCCCGGCTGAAACCTGATCTTTGCGATTTGGTCGGCCACCAGGCCGAGAAGAAAGAAGAGAACGCTGCTCAGCAGAAGGAGCATCGACATGTTGGTGAAGCGGTGCTGGGTGAGGAAGGTGTACAGGTAGTTGACGAGGCCGAGCAGAGCGGCCGCGGCGCTCACGGGCAGGAAGATCTTCAGGGGTGAGTAGAAGGTGGCGGTGCGGAAGATGATGATGAAGAATTTCAGGCCGTCGGGCAGGGGCCGGATCTTGCTCTTTCCCCTGCGCTCGCGCACGTCGATCGCCTCGAAGGCGACCCGGAAGCCGGCCTGCAGACAGGCCAATGTGATGGTCGAAGGGGAGGAGAACCCGTTGGGCAGCAGGTAGAGGAATTGACGTGCAACGGGCGCGCGGACCGCCCGGAACCCGCTGGTGAGATCGGCCACGCGTCGGCCGGCGATGTAAGAGGCAAGGGCGCTGTAGACCCGGTTGGCGAGGCGACGGCCGAGGGCGGCGCTGCCCGGGCCCAAGGTCCGGGCGCCCACGACGAGGTCATACTCGGAGAGGCGGTCGAGGAGGCGGGGAGCATCGGACGGGTCGTGCTGGCCGTCTCCGTCCATGATTACGAGCAGAGGGGCCGAGGCGGCCCGGATGCCGGCCTTCACGGCCGCCCCGTTCCCGATGGAGTAGGGGTGCCGCAGGACCCGGGCGCCGGCCCGGCGGGCCGCCTCCCCGGTCCCGTCGTCCGAGCCGTCGTCGACCACGATGATCTCCGCCTCATCTCCAAGGGCGTCGTGAGCCCCCTGCACCACGGCCGCGATAGTCTCGACCTCGTCAAAGGCCGGGATGATCACGCTCACCCGGGCCGGTCTTTCCCTGTCCTCGTTCATGAAAATCCCCTTAGTCACAACCAAAAAAATTTTTCTGAGGAACCCAGGAACCCAGGAATGATTAAAGAATGAGGAACATAAAAATTACACTCAAATAAAATTGCTTCATCGGGATTTTCATCGGCTCAGAAAATGCTCTTATGTTTCTCCTGGGTTCCTGGGTTCCTCAGAAATCCCTTTTTTTAGCAACTTGCTTTATCTCTGGCCATGCTATGCAATACCTTCCTATACACCTCGATCGTCGCCTCGGCGCTCCGGCGCCAGGTGAACCGCTTTGCGCGCTCCAGCCCCCGGGCGCGCATTTCTTCACGGAGGGCGCGGTCCTCTGTGACACGCCCGATTGCCTCGGCCAGGGCGTCCACATGGCCGGGTGAAACCAGGATGCCCGCGTCCCCGACCACCTCGGCGCAGGCCCCTGCGTCGCCGCCAATGACCGGCACGCCGCACGCCATGGCCTCGAGCAGCGTCAGGCCGAAGCCCTCGTAAGCGCCGGCCGACACGAAGAGCTCGGAAGCGGCATAGAACAAAGGGAGCTCCTCGTCCGGTACGGCGCCTGTGAAGATCACTTCCTCGTCCAGCCCGAGCCGCCTCACTGTGCGGGTGATCTCCCCGGCCATCCAACCCCGGCGTCCCGCAACGATGAGCCTGTGGGGCCGG
Organism: uncultured Thermodesulfobacteriota bacterium; assembly: GCA_964522545.1. Taxonomy (GTDB): domain Bacteria; phylum Desulfobacterota; class DSWW01; order CAZFWM01; family CAZFWM01; genus CAZFWM01. The sequence goes on along the minus strand of CAZFWM010000033.1, from coordinate 20,246 downwards.
CAGGGGCCGTGCTTCAGCCGGCCGAAGGCCTCGACCAGGGTGTGGATATGCTTGCGGGGCTGCAGGGTGCCCACGTATGTGATAACCCTTTCCGGAAGCTTATATTTTGCCCGGATCGCGCGCAACCCTTCCTTGTCCGTATTCGCGGTCGGCCGGAACCGACGGCTCACACCGAGGGGGACCACGTCGATGCGGCCCGGATCGACTCCGAGGAGATCGACGAGGTCGCCGCGCGTGCTCTCAGAGGGCACGATGATGCGCGCGGCCCGTCGCGCGGCGTGGCGCGTGTGGAGGCGCAGGAAAAGGCGTGCGGCGGCGGTGAAGGTCTCGGGCGTGCGAAAACAGGCCAGGTCGTAGATGGAGATCAGAGCGGGGCAGGGGCAGCCGATGGGGAGGACGTTCTTTGTCCCGTGGTAGAGGTCTACTCCCTTGCGGCGCAGCAGGCGCGGCACATGGACGTGCTCCCAGAGAATCCGGTAGGCGGGCAGCGGCATCGGGATGACCGCCACTTCGGGTCCGCCGTCAAGGGCCCCGAGATCCGCAGCGGGGGGCGGTGCATCGGTGAGGAGGAAGTAATCGGCCTCCCGGTCGATCCGGCAGATCTCCCCGGCGAGCTCCAGGGCCACGGTCCTCGGCCCCCCGAGCGTCCCCAGAATAGCCCCCAGCGCGATGCGCGGCCTGCGGCCGCTACGGTCAGGCCGTCGATTCACTTGCACTTCTCTCATTCATTGCATCACGGGACCTTTTTGATCGCCCGCCCGGCCCACTCTCGGATGGAGCGCCTCTCGGCCGGGTCGAAGCTGATGCGAAACAGGACGCCCGCGAGCGCAACCAGGCCGATCCCCTTCCAGACCGCGGCCGCGGCTCCGATCCCGCCGAACAGGGCCCCGGCCGCGCTCGCCGCTGCGCCGAGTGCCATGATCCGGGCCAGTCGCGCATACTCGTATGGGACCGGGTAGAGCCGAACAGAGATCGCGAGCTGCGCCAGGGCCATGGCCGCGAAGGCGATCAGCGTGGCCCAGGCCGCGCCCTGGATGCCCCAGGCCGGGATCATCCAGAGGTTCAGACCGATGTTGAGCAGGGCGGCCCCGATCATGGTCAGGCTCTGCAGGTAGGTCTTTCCCGTGAGGCTGGCGCCGATGGACGTGGCGAAGTAGATCCCCATGAAGACATAGGACCAGGTGACCACCGGGATGATTTCATGGGTTTGGAAAAAGGGCTCCACCGTGATGAGCCGGATGATTTCCCGGGCGAAGAGGGAGAAGCCCGCGGCACAGCAGGCGAGAAGGACCAGCAGGTACCGGAGAACGCGGGCGTACGTCTCCCCGGCGTCAGGCCGCCGGGCGATCGTGTACATGGCGGGGATCCACGCCATCTGAAAGGCGTTGCAGAGCAGCGCCACCACCATGCCGACTTTGTACCCCACGGTGTAGAGGCCGACCGCCTCGAGGCCCTGATAGTGCTGGATCATGAACCGGTCGATCTGGTTGAGCGCCATGTGGGACAGGGTCATCGGCACCAGCGGGATGCCGAAGAGCGCCATGGGGCGCAGGGCGGACCATCGAAACCGGATGCCGAGGGGCGGGCGCGCCGTGGCGAGGGCGGCCGCGAGATAGATCCCCTCGGCCAGGGCGAGCCCCGCCATGAGCCCGGCCGGGCCGCTTTCGAGCCAGAGTAGGAGGACAGCGTGGACGGCGAAGAGGGTGACGAGGCGCAGCAGCCCCAGGGCCCCGTAGGCGAACGAGCGCTCGCCGAGTCGGAGGTGCGTGGCCGCGACACGGCTCATGGCCCAGAGGACCAGGGCGGCTGACAGCGCCGCGGTCCCGGCCGGGTCGAGGCGGCCGCCGAAGAGAGAGCCGCTCAGGGCCGGCCGGATGGCCATCAGGCCCGCGGCCAGGCCGACGGCGAGCACGCCCTGGGTTATCCAGACGGTCCCGTAATAGGATTTCGGGTCGGCGTCCCGGAGGATGCGCGATCGCAACAGGGCCGCGCAGAGCCCGAGCTCGGCCAGGACCTCGAAGACCCCGAGCGCCACGAGGAGGAGCTCGTAGAAGCCGTAGTCGGCCATGCCCAACTTCCGCGTGTAGAGGGGGATGAGGAGGACGAGCAGGAATTTGTTGAGGGCGTCGGCGCTTCCGTAGATCACGGAGTGCCGGGTGAGGGACCAGATCAAGCCGGGCCTCGGGTTTGCTTCTCCCCCGGGCCTCACGTTGGACCTCATTTTGGCCTCTCGCCGCGCTTCACCTGTTCGAGCGCTTCAATCAGGTCCGGCCCGATCGCCGCCGGGGCGCAGATCCGCCGGAACAGCCGGAGGCCCGCCCGGCCCAGGCGCCCGCCGAGGGCCGGTTCGGATCGCAGTCGCCGGAGGGCCGAAGCGATGGCCCCGGCGTCTCCGGGCTCGCACAGCAGTGCGGTCCGTCCGTGTTCCAGGAGCTCTTCGGCTGCGGGCGAGCGCCGGGTGATCACGGGCCGTCCCATGGCCAGGGCGCCGAAGACTTTGCACGGGATGACCCGGCCCGCTTTGGGGCCAGTGCCGAAGATCCCGAGACAGGCGTCGGCCCCGGCAATGCGCTCGATGAGCTCGCCGTAATCGGCCCAGCGTCCTATGAACTCGATGTTGGCACATCCGAGATCTGCGGCGAGAGAGGCGGCGGCCTCGTGGGCCGGCCCGGTCCCCACGAGGGTGAGCCGTATCTCGGGATCGTCATCGAGGAGCCTGGCCGCCCGGACGATGTGCTCCGTGCCGTGCAGGTCCAGGTAGGTGCCGAAGAAGAGGACCTCGAAGCCCCGGTCTCGCGCAGGCGCAGGCCTGGGGCGGAAGATCGCGTCGTCCTCGCCGATCCAGGCGCGGATGAATTTCTCCCGGGGCTGCCCGAATGTGCGGACGAAGTGGTCGATGTGGGCGTCCGTGTCGAGGATGACCGCGTCCGCGATCCGGCAGGCGATGCGGTCGAGGTGCCAGAGGAGCCGGGCCCCGGGCGAGGAGGGGGAGACGAGGCGGCGCTCGTTCACGATGGTGTCGTGCAGCGAGATAAAGGCGTCCAGCACGATCGGCTTGTTGCGCACCAGGGCGCGTGCGGTCAGGACGTCCGCCTGGCCTGTGCACCCCACGATGAGGAGGTCGAAGGGGCCGGTGCGTCGGATGCTTCGAGCCAGCCGGACGTGGGCCGCCGCGGTCCGTGCAAGGAGCGCGATCCGGCCCCGCGGCCCGGTCAGGGCCTCGGGCCTCTCGGCGGGACGCCGTCCCACCGGGGCGTGGCACTCAACCACATCCGCACCGGCGGACCGGAGCGCCTTGATGAGGACCCTGCTTCTAGGGTACCCGGCGCCGCTGGAGTAAGTACCGAAGTAGACTATGCGCACTTTTGCCATCTTTTAAGAGACATGGCATGCCACGTCTCCATATCTTTTCTGAGTCTCTGATCGTACCCCACGGGATCACATCAATAATTATTCTGAGGAACCCAGGAACCCAGGAAGGATGAGAATGAGGAAAATATAAAAATGACGCAATAATATAATCATTGTTTCCAGAATTTCGTTCGATTCCGTAACAATGCGCACTCTTTTCATGGGTTCTTGGGTTCCTCAGAGGCTTTTATCTCATATAGAAAGAATTGCGTCTTTGCTTTTGTTGACAAACGCGGGCCGAGCTTTTAGTGTTTCCTCGCGGGTGAGCGGGCGGGGATGAACCCCGCCCCTACAGCGTATTACTCGTTTATCGGGCGGACAAGAGTGTGATAATGACCTCTCCTACAAATTTCGACATTTCCCGGCGCCGTCACCTGTTTGCACTGATCGCGATCGCGGCGGTCGTGATCCCTATCTATGCGAACTCCCTCGACGGATCGTTCCACCTGGACGACATGCCCAACATCGTGGAGAACCGTCACGTCCACATGGATCGGTTCTCCTTCGGAGCTCTTTACCGGGCGGCCTTCGAAAGCCGCCATCGCGCCCGCCCCCTGGCCAACGTCACGTTTGCCCTGAACTATCTCGCCGGCGGCCTGGGTGTGCGAGGCTACCACATCGTAAATATCGCTGTCCACGTGGCAGCCGCCTCGATTCTCTATTTCCTCCTGCTCCGTCTTATCGCCGTCATGCCTCTCTCCGAGAGTATCCGCTCCAAGGCGTTCCAGACCGCCCTGTTCGCGGCCCTCCTCTGGGCCGTCCATCCCGTGCAGACCCAGGCCGTCACCTATATCGTGCAGCGAATGACCTCCTTGTCGGCCCTGTTCTTCTTTGCATCGCTTCTCTTCTACCTCGAGGCGCGCAGGAGCGACGGCAGGCCGAGGCGCCTCGCTTTCAACTGCGCCTTTCTCGCCTCCTTCTTGCTCGGGGTGGGCTTCAAGGAGATCGTGGCCGCCCTCCCGTTTGCCGTGCTTCTGATCGAATGGCTCGTGCCGGACCGCAGGCAAACCGTCCGGCAATGGGCCGTGGTCGCGGCCGTCATGGCGGCCCTGTCGATCGCCGCGCTCTGGTTCCACCTGGTCATGCACGACGGCTCTCTCTCCGGGATCCTGTTCCGGGGCTATGAAGATCGCCCTTTCACAATGGAAGAGCGAATGCTCACCCAGTTCCGGATCGTTCTTTACTATATTTCGCTCTTCGCCTTCCCCCGGCCGGGCCGCCTGAATGTGGACCACGACTTCTCTGTGTCGACCGGCATGTTAGACCCTCCGGTCACCCTGCTCGCCGTGGCGGTCGTCACCTGGCTGATCGTGGGTGCCGTCATGATCTCCCGGCGGCGGCCTCTGGTCGCCTTCTGCATCCTATGGTTCTTCGGGAACCTCGTCATGGAGTCCACCGTCGTGCCCCTGGAGATGATATTCGAGCACCGCCTCTACATTCCCTCGGTCGGCCTTGCGCTGCTCGTTTCGGCGGCCCTGGCCTGGCTGTACGGGGCAGAGAGGGGAGGGCGGACGCGGCGGATCGGCGTCTCGGCCCTGATGGCCGCCCTCCTGGTCATCTACGGATTCTGGACCGTGCAGCGGAATACCGCCTGGCGAACAGAGCTCTCTCTTTGGTCGGACGCGGCCCGCAAGTCTCCGGCCAAGTTGAGGGTCGTCAATAATCTCGCCAATGTCCTTGCGGATTCGGGGAAGCTGAATGCAGCCATCTCGAGGTACCGGAAGATCCTCAAGAGCCACCCTGAGAGCGCCCGCGTCCACAACAATCTGGGGAGCGCCTATTTTCGGATCCGGCGTCCCCAGGAGGCCATGATCGAGTTCCGCAGAGCGGTGCTCCTCCAGCCCGGCTACGGTGAAGCCTGGCTCAACCTGGGGATCTGCCTCGCCTCCGTGGATCGTCTGGAGGAGGCAGCGGATGCCTATGAGCGGGCGAGGCGCTTTCTGCCGGACCATGTGGAATTGCACTATAACATGGGAAATGCCCTCAAAGGGGTCGGGCGGGACGAGGAGGCCAAGGCCGCCTACCTTCAGTGCATCGAGCTGGACCCTGCACACGCCCTGGCTCTCAACAATCTGGGCAGCGTCTATTACAGGCTCGACAGAGGGGAGGACGCGGTCGCCTCTTACCGGAGGGCCGTGCGCGTGGATCCGGCTTATGCAGAGCCGCACTTCAATCTGGCCATCATCCTGGCCGACCAGGGGGATCGGGATGGGGCGCGCAGGGAAATGGAGACCTATCTGGAGATGCGGCCCGATGATGACCTGACGGAGGAGAAGCGTGCGGTGGCTGACCGGATCAGGGGAGAAGGGGGCGAGTGACTTTCCTCCGCGGTCATGACGTGAGAGGCGGTACAGGAGTAGGAGCGAAAAGCAGCATATGGACCGGCTGGACTCGGTCTATATGCTGCTCGAGGCTCCGTGCAGGGGATAAATTCCGTCCGTGCTATTCCTTCTTCATTTTATTCATATAAGAGAGAACGTCACGCTTTTTGAACTTCCATCTCTTCCCCTTTTTAACGCCCCGGAGATACCCTTTACGTGCTAAAAGGATGATATCATCCGGTGATTCATCGAGCATGTGCGCGACGTCATTGGAGTTGAGAAGGTCGTCTTTTTTGGCTAACGCCATCATTACCTCCCATTTTGTGGTTGTAGTTATGTGGAAATGCCAACATTTATCATGTTGAATTAAAAAAATAAAAATCTGTTTTTTGAATCCTAATTCAATAAGTAACATACAAAATCTTTTTATGTCAAGAATTTATTTGTTGAATTTTCGCATTTTATCCCAATCTCCGACTCAATCCGGATGTGGAATCGGCTTATTTTTTTATAAAAAAGACCCTAAGTTCTTATCACCTTATTTTATCAAGGCAACTTTACCCGATCCGTTATCTGTGATAGCAATGGGACCATGAGTGATTGGCTGGAGAACCCGGCAAGACTCCTCCTGGCCCTGCTGTTCATAATCATCCTCATTGCCTGTCTGACGCTGTTCGGCGAGCGGGGCCTGCTCCGTCTCCACCGGATGCAGGAAGAGCTCGTGGAGCTGGCCCAGGAGAACAGGAGCCTGGCCGAAGAGAACAGAGCGCTGGAGAGAGAGATCATGCAGCTTCGCTCGGATCGCGATTACCTGGAGACGCTGGCCCGGGAGGAGCTCGGCCTGATCAGGGAAGGGGAGGTGGTCTACCATTTCCTTCCGGGCGAGACGGATCGAACCCAAAGGCAGGATGAATCGACCCGCGGTGAGAGTGTGGACCAGCGGGAATAATTCGTGCTCAGTTTTGCCGCATTATGTGGGTGGTACGAAGACGAAGGGGAATTTGACCGTCACCGTACCCTCGGGGATGGCCGGGAACTTCCAGCGAAGTATTTTCTTCACGATCTGCTGCTCCAGATCGATGCTCTGCAGGGTCGAAGAGACGATGTCCGTCTGGGTGACATGCCCCTCGGGGGCGATCGAAAATCGGACGGTAACCTTCCCTTTGAGGGATGGATCTCTGCGCAGGGACCTGTTGTAAAGGTGATTGAGACCCCCTAAATACGACTGTACGACCTTCCAGATATCCTCGAAAGAGCGTCCCCCTGTCGATTTGTCCTCCCATTCGACGACGACCGGCAGCTCGGTGGTCGGATCCCAGTACTGCTCCATGGCGGTCTCATCGATTTCGCCGATCTTCTCACTGTCGATAATATAGCCGATATCTTTTCCCTTCCTGGCCACTTCCGGGAGGTTCCCGAGACCGAGGAAATCTTGCTCATCCTTGCGTTTGAGTCGGTCGGCTCTGGTAAGCGTGTCTTTGAGGTGTTCGGATGCCTTCGCGCTCTTCGAGGGTGTAAAGCCCCGCAGCTCCGCATCGGTTTCGGCCTTGGATATCATGCCGAGGAGCCCCTTTTTCACGACGATCTTTTTCGGGTCCTTCTTCTTCAGCGGCGCAACCCTCTTGGGCGATCCGATTGCGCTTATGGGAGGCGGACTGTAGAGCTTTTTCTTCTCCTTGAGGCGGACTAGCCTCTTGGGAAGGTCCGGCTTGACCACATCCTTCTTGGGCGGCGGGGGAGGGGGTTCCTCCTTTTTGATGATCAGCTCCGAGATCGGTCTGGCCACGGGCTTCGGAACATATTGGGCTTTCGGGGGCAACAGCTTATCGAGAAATGCGGCCAGCAGGATCTCCAGGATCATGGCGGCTATGAAAATCAATGAAAACAGGTAGTCATCGCGCTGGTACGATAAAGTCCCAATATGAATGGCCTGTGACGGCCGGGCTGTAGCGCTCATAAGGACTTACCTCTCGTGGACGGCCAGCGACTGTTTGGTGAAGTCGGCCCGGTCCGCCGTATAGATGACCTTTTTGAGAAGCCTGAAGGGAATCGATTTGTCCGCCTGGATGACGATCTTGCCGGTAAAGACGTAGGTGGACTGGTCATCCATTTCCATTTCTCTGAACTCGTCGGCCTTGCCGGATAGGGCCAGAAAGAGCGGCTTGATCATCAGGTCCGAGCTCTCCGTGATGGTCTCGACATTGTCGAGGAATGGGAAGCCGTCGAGAAAAATCTCCTCATTGGTGATGGCGACCTCGGCTGACGGTTCGAGCTCCTGCCTGGAGGTGGAGTGGGGAATATAGATCTCTCCCAGGTACATGAGCTGGCCGCTGGCCGCGAAGTTCATCAGCAGAAAGATGAGCAGGATGGTGAGCATGTCCACCAGTGGGGTGATCATGAGAAAATTGCTCTCGGCTTCCTTCCGGTGGTGTCCCACGCCGATTGAGCTGATCCCTTTGCCGCCTGAGTAAATCGGCATCCCGCCAGTTCCTCCTTATAGAAAGCCTTTCATCGAAACCTCTACGCGACATGTGTAGAGGTAGGCTCAATGTCAGTGGGCCGAGAGAGTTTTCAGTTTCCAGTCGACAGTGAGAAGCAGCGAACTCTCGACTATGAACTGTTGACTATCGACTTAGGACTCCATTTCGAACTTGCTTTGCCGTGTTGAGCTAATTGTGTTGCAGCTTTGCCGTCTTAAACTTTACTTGAGACCTTTCGTACCCATCCTCAACCCCTGGAGCCGGGTATCCGTATCATCGAATGTTTCCGACAGGGCCACATTGGGGAAGATCGACTCGGTCAGTTTCACTCCGTCCTCCTCGTAAACCCGCTCCCGGCAAGTGTCCATAACCTGGATGATATTGTCGAATAGAATCGAGTCGGCGATCATCAAGATCACCCTTGCTTGTTTGGGATAGCGACTCTTGAGATCCCTGAGGGTCCGTGAGAGCAGGTCCAGGTCATAGGTCCCGTCCTCGAAAGGGATGACCGTGGCCTCATCCCGGTACGGATCGTAAGCGATGCCCTCGGGACTGTGGGTGATCGTGGCGTGGAGGACCAGTTTTTCAGTGCTCATGTCGATCAGGATTTCCTGGACGCCGGTCTCCTCGGTATCTTCCACGTCCGACATGGCGACCGCACTGGCCGGGGGCAAGTGCACGTCGATGGTGGCGACGCGGTAAAATACCGCCTCCAGCACGAGCAGCGGGATCAGGCAGACGAAGAGCGACATGACCGGGGTGAGGTCGATATTGGCATCCTCTAGCGAGAGCCGCCGCCGGCCGCCGAAAAGAGAGGACACCTCTATTCACCCCTCTTGATCAACAGGTCGTCGATCAGGTGAAGTACCTTTACGGAGTATTCGTCCAGATCGTCCAGTATTCGAGTGGTCTTTGCCTGAAGCAAGGCATAGAAGATCATGCAGGGTATGGCGACGACCAGGCCGAAGGCGGTGGTCCCCATGGCGATCGAGATGCCGGAGGCGAGCTGGGTGGCCCGCATGCTCGGGTCCACGTCGGTCACTGCCTTGAAAGCGATTATAAGGCCGATGATGGTCCCGAGCAGCCCGAGAAGAGTGGCCACATTCGCGATGAGCGATAGGTAGTGTGTCCGCTTTCGGATGAGAGGCACCATCTCGAGGGTTTTTTCGCCCATTGCGTTCCGGGGATCGTCGAAGGAGCTCTGGCTCCCGGCCTGGATTTGCTGCAGGCCTACCTTGATGATTGCCGGGAGGGGTGCGTTGCTGCACACTTTGATGGCCTCGTCGATACGGCCCGCTCTTAGGCGCTTCTTGAGTTCCTGAAAGAAGAGCACGCTGTTGACGCTGTACTTGAAAAACAGATAATAAAAACGTTCTATTATAATTGCCAACCCAAAGGCGGAGACGATCATGATAGGAAACATGAAGGGGCCACCCTCACGGAACGTTCTGAATATGAATTCGAATATACCTATCATACGATTTTCCTCCTTCTTTTTACCGAAGCGGCCTCAGAATGATGAATGACTCCCTCTCGAAAACGTGCTTGATCACAGGCTCGAGAATTTCATCTGAAAAATCCCTGTCCAATTGAGCTTTGTCCAAAATGGACCCTGCTCTCGGAATGATGAAGAACGCCTTGGGGCGGTCGATCTCCCCCATAATTTCGATCTCTGTCAGATCCACATGACTCTTTTTTTCAGTCTTCTCTTTATCGGCCTGGGCGTCGGTCCCGGTCTGTTCATCTTCGGTGTCGGACTGGGACACCGGGCTCTTTAGCTCAGGGGCCTGCTCCTCAGCGCTTAGTGCGGCAGGCCGGGCGAAAAGCCAGGCAGAGAGGGCCACGGTCAGAAGCGTGGTCACAGTCTTGGAGCTGAACTCGAGATGTCTCATGGTTGCGCCATTCTCTCCACCATCGCATGCTACTGTGTGTCCGGAGGTGGAGTTTCCTCTCCCGGTATTTCTTCCACGGGAGGAGATGCCTCCGCGGGAGGCGACGGCTCCACGGGCGGAGATTCCTCACCGGGAGGGACGACGACCTCCTCCGGCTCCAGTTCCTCGGCACTCAACTCTTGCTCGAGGAGCGTTTCTTCGATCGCCCACAACCACTCTCTTACCTGGTCCGCCTCCTCTCCCCCGGCGTCGAGATATCGACGATAGTAGAGGGCCGCCTGCTTGGGATCATCCAGGTAGAGATGATAGACAAGGCCGATATTAAAGAGAGTGCCGGTAAGATCCGAATTTATTTTAAGGGCCTTTTCATAGTTTGTCAAAGCAGCTTCATAGCGCTCCTCGAGAATGTCGAGGACACCTAAATTGTTGAAAACAGATGTTAAATTTTGAGATGTCTCGAGCGCTCGATTAAATGACTCTCGGGCCTTGGCGTATTCACCCTGCCGGCGGAATATGACGCCGAGGTTATTATAAATCGCCGCCGAGCCGCTGCCCAGCTCGATCGCTTTTTCATAGGAATTGACCGCCAGTTCGAGAAAATTGGCGCCGAGGCAGAGATTGCCCATGTCCACAAGGCACGGGCCATCAAGTGTACCCGACCGGAGCGCCTGGAGCAGGGCCATCTTTCCTTCATTCCCTTTGCCGGAGGCCAGGTGGATTCGGCCAAGCTCGAGGTGTCCCCGAGACAGGGTCGGATCGATCTCGACGGCAAGCCCGAAATGCTCCATGGCCGCGTTCACGCGTCTTTGCTCGAGCCGTACCATGCCCAGGTACAGGTGGGCCATCGCGTTCTCCAGATTCGCCGCGATCGCCCGTTCCAGCATCTTCACGGCCTCTTCGCTCTCCCCGTGCTCGTACAGGATAATTCCAAGGTTGACAAGTGCCGCCTCCAACTTGGGATTGATCAGGAGCGCCCGGCGGTACTCCCGGATCGCATCTTCCTCACGGCCGGTCCTCTGGCACACGACCCCGAGATTGTAACGGGCGGCGACCACGTATGGGTTGATCTCGAGGGCCCGGCGGAAATTTCGCTCCGCCAGTTCGAAATCCGGCTCAGCCGCCTGGAGAGCCTCCACCCCGAGATTGAACAGCGACTCTACCTCGGGAGATATGGTGCCCATATCCGGAGGATCTTTCGCCTCCCCGGTTCCTTCCTCCCGGCCGGGGCTGGCAGCCGCTTCCCGAGTGGGGGCGGTCGGAGTCCCGATGGTTGGGACCTCTTGGGCCGCATCGATAGGCGCCTCTGTAGCGGCCTTGCTGCAGCCGGGACCGCCCGGAACGATGAGGAGCCCGAGGAACAGGAGGGCGGCCACTCTACTATACTTCGAACGATTCATTTCTCCCCCTGGCGGATGTCGGTCAGTATCCGGATCTCACGCTCAGCGCCGGGCTCGGCGATCGGGAGGACAAGGAGCTCCAACTCCCAATTCTCGTCTCCAATGGGAACCTGGAAGACCCTCGCGTGCTTTTCCTCTTGTGAGGCGAGTTCGCCCGCCTCAGGGGTGCCTGCCTCCTCCGCTGCGGAAGCCGCCCTCCGGGGAGAGCCGGGTTCTGAAGGCATCCCGCTGTGGATCGAGGTGATCGGGGCCGGCTCGGGTAGGGCCGTCGATCCCCTTTTCACCTCCGTGATGACCTCGATCTCTATCGGGCTGTGCAGCCATGGCGCTAGAAGGGATAGACGCTGGTGCGCCCGCCCCACCCACTCGTTGAAGACACCGGCCTGCTCTGACTTTGTGAGGGTGAGCTCATAGGTCTCAACCGCTTTTTCTTCGTAGGGATATGCTTTTTCTTCGAGCAGTTCGTCGTATGCCTCTCGCTCTTCCTCGCTCAGTCCCGGCGGCCGATCCGATGTGACCAGAGCCTCGCCGAAGTCCTCGTAGGCCTCGCCGATTCTGAAGGAGGCCGGGATCGAGAATTCCGGGTACCTGTAATCGACCGTCACCAGGTATTCCTTGATCACCTGATCGAGAAGCTCCTCTTTTCTTTTCCAGTTGACCTCGACCGGCTCGATCAGCCGGATCGCCTGATACCGTCTATATGTATCTTCGGCGAGCAAGAAATGTGCCTTTGCCAGCTTGAAGTCATCAAAGTCAAGGGGGCCGTCGGCCGATTGAGCCGAGCGGTGTTCATCGAGTAGGCGGCGGTACGTGTCCAGCGCCTCTGTCTCGAGGCCTCCTTTCTGCCGGAGCTCTGCGATCTGGTACGTGGCCTCTAGCCCGCGTGAAAGATCCTCCGGGTAGCGCGCTCTGTACTTCTCGAAGCCGGCTATGGATCGTTGGGGCACTCCCCTTTTCTTGAGGATTTTGGCAAGACTGAAAAGGGCCTGGCGAGCATCCTCATTCGATGGGTCGCTGTAAAAGAGTAAGTCGATGTTCTTTTCAATCTCATCCCAGGCGTTTCGCTTCTCGTAGAGGGGGTTCGCCAGCAAGATCGAATCGGAGAAATACTCTGATGTCTCGTACGTGCCGATCAGGCGCTGGTAGCAGGCAATCGCCCTGTCCTCTTCGCCGCCCTGTTGGTAGTTGAGGCCTGCGGTATAAAGGGCCTGTGCCGAGAGCTTATCCCCGGGAAATTCGTCGACCAGGCTCTCGAAGGTTTCGGCCGCGGCAAGATGATTTCCAGTCCTCTCCTTTTCTTCGGCCTGCTTGAACATGGAAAGGATGATGAGCTGGTCGAGCCGACTCGCCTCCTCCGGCGACCTTTCCGGGAATACGGATTTGATCCTGCGGGACCAGTGCTCCACCTCCGGGTAGTTCTCTTCTTCGAAGTGGGATTCCATGATGAGGAAGTTCGCGGGCCTGAAGAAAGCGCTCTCGGGGTAAGCGTCCAGCAGCCAGGTGAAGGTGGCTACCGCGACCTCGAATCGCCGGTTGTTGAACAGGACTTCGCCGACCTTGAAGAGGAGAAGAGGGTTCTTGTCGCTCTCCGGATTGAGCTCGATAAAATCGAGGGATGCCGTGACGATCCGGTCCGGGTAGGTCTCGTCTTTTTCCCCTTGCTCGATGCTCAGGATACGGTGATACGAGGCCTCTTCCCTGTGCACACGATGCTCAGGGTCCTTAGAGATGATCTCAAACTGCTCCGCAGCCTCCACCCACCGTTCGGTCTCGAACAGGCTCTGGGCATAAAAGAAGCCGATTTCGTACGCCTCGAATCCCTCCGGAAAATAATCCAGGTATTCGGGGTACAGCTCCTGGGCTTTGGCATAGGCCTCCGGGTCGCCCATCTCCCGCCCCTGCCGGTGGTAGAAAAGGGCGACGTCTTTGAGCGATTCCTCGATGATCGCGTCCACCGGGAGCTCGAGGTCCGGATCGGGATTGGCTTTTGCCCACGCGCTGTCACGTCCATAGAGTTCCAAAAGATCCTCCTGGAGCTTGTGGGCCTCTTGGAGCTTCATATCGATCAGATAGGCAGAGATCAGCGATTTGGTTACAAAAGGGGCGTTTTCGTAGTGGGGATATTTCTCCAGGAGCTCCTCGTATGTCTCGATCGCATCGTAATGGCGGGATTGCTCTTTGAACAGGTTGCCGAGGTCGTGGAAGATAACCATTTCCGTCTCGGACCGGTCGATATTCTCGGCATAATGGTCCACGGCCTCCACGCCTCCAATCTCGGCAAAGATCTTCACCAACACTTCCAGTGACTCCTCATAGAGCTCACCCTTACCTTTATCAGTAGGGTCGGGTGCAGTCTTGGCGATCTGTGTGAATTTAACCACAGCGCTGTCCAGGTCCTCCATATTATAATAGCACCAGCCGAGCTTGAAGAGGGCCTTTTCATAGTAGTCGGTATATCCTAAGTTAAGGACGTCCTGGTAGTAGCTTTTGGCCCCTTCGAAGTCGTTCTCGATGAACAGGATCTCGCCCAGGCGCAGGTTGACCTCCGGAGCCAGCCTGGAGTCCGGGAAACGGGCCAGCAGCATACGGTAGTACGGTGTCGCCGTTTCATCTCTGCCTTCCTTCTGTTCGATGTTGGCGAGATTGTACAGACATTCCTCCATACCCGGCGAATCGGGAAATGACTCGATGAAGGTGATGTAAAGCCGTCCGGTCTCGTCAAAATCATAGGTCGGCAGCTCCGGCTCTTCGTCCAAATCGCCCGCTTCTAAGAGGGACATCTCCATTTCGTAGTCCATCATCGCCGTCCGGTAGCTCTCCAGGCTCTTTTCCAGCGTCAAATGGGCCAGATAGAGGTGGATTTCCTCTTGAGCGGCGAGATCAAAGAGATGACGTTGTTCGAAGAGATGTCGGTAGGTCTGGATCGCCTCTTCCCGATTGAGGCGCTCCACGCGCTCCAGGGTGTCCGGGTCGATCAAAGCGGACTGCTTCTGATGGGTGATGATCTGCTCACGGATCGTGCCGGCCTCACGGAGCACGTGAGGGCTGTGGGTGGCCTTTTTTCTCACGACCTCTCTTTCTATGGGGGCGCAAGAGACCCCCGCTGCAACCAGGCCCATCAGGACGAGGACGACGGCCCGACCCCTCCCTCCAAAAAGGCTATTGGCCCTGGAGTGCATCGAGGTCTTCCTTTGACTTCAACAACAGGGTCCTGGAGAGGTGAAAATCGATCTCCAGGTCGATCTGCGCGAGCTCATCGATTTTTTCGCTGATCTTTCGTTCCACCTCCTTATGGATCTGCTCGTTTAAAAACGCATACGAAGCAGTGAAGTGCCTATCGAACAGGGAAGGGAATCTCTTTATCTCGTCGAACCTGCGGGCCAGTGCATCCATGTCCACAGTAAGCCGCGCGGGCTCCGGGGGTGCCAGCGGACGTTCTTCGCTGATCTCCCTCAACATGTAGAGATTGCGGCTGTATAGGATCATTTCGCCGAGCAGCAGATCGCGGCTTCTGTATGGGATGCTGGCGGAGATATTCTTCATCTTGGCTGCCAGCTCAGCGCATCTTGCGTCCAGATCGGTCACGAGAGTACGCCGTCCCAGGATGGTAAAGAGCCTTATCTCCCTTGTTTCGAGGTTCACCGGCTCTTTTCTCACCCGGGTCAGCGCCCGGGTGAACGGTTCGGCGATCTCCTCAACGGATAGGTTGTAGAGAAGGAGAAACCAGAGTTCTCTGATGGCGGATTCGATCGTGCTGTGCCGCAATCCCAGGACCTCTTCACCGGATGCCGGGCCCTCTTTTTCCAATATATCGTAGCAACGATTTTCAATGTCAAAAAGTTTCAGGGCGGAAAAGACGTAGATCTGCTGAAGCTCGGTCAAAGTCCAGAGCGCCTCCTCCCCTAACATGCCGATACGGACATCCTCGTCCCCCTCCTCGAAGGGGCCCTGCGAGAAGATCTCGTTGAGCTCCTCTCTCAATCGGTCTCCAATGCTCATGCTATTTTTGATCCTCTCCATCTCTACGAACAGTGTGAGGAGGTCCATGAGCAGGGGGGCATCGAGGTATTTCCGATAAGCGATCTCGAATCCGAGGCTCTTCGGATAGTAAGACTCCCGGCGGCTGCGCTGCCGTCGCATGGGCCGTTCATCCGTGGAAAACCTGCGTCGGTGGTGGATCTCTATGAGGTCCTCCACAGTGACGCCCATCTTTTTTTTATCATCCAAGAGGGCGCGGATCGCTTCGGTCTCTCGGGAGAGGACCTGTTTTGCCTGTTCGAAGAAGACGATGCCGCCTCCAGCATCGTCCATATCCGTGTAAAGCCTTCCGATGAGCGCATAAGAGGCCGACTGAACGTCACGGGTCGGATGGATCGAGATGATCTCGTTGAGGTACGTTATCGCCAGCGGCAGGTTCCCCGACTTGATCAGCGCCCAGGCAAGTGTATCCAGGGCGTCGATATAAAAACGGCTGCGAGGGTCGATCTCGAGGAGTGTTTCAATGCACGCATCAAATTGTTCCTGCTCGTACAGGATCCTGCCCATGGTCAGACGAGCCTTGTCGACGATGGGATCGAGGTATGAGGTCGTTATGATCCGGCTGCGGATGATCTGCTGAAAATGGTCGAGGGAGGACTCTATTCGACCGTTTTGGTAGTCGATCAGGCCGAGAGTGTACTGTCCGAAGAGGAAATCGGTCGTTGTTTCGCTCATGCGCTCGAGCATCTGCTCGGCCTTTTCCAGGTCATTGTTTATGTAATAGCTTTGCCCGACCAGATAGGTTACCTCATTGGGGATGAATTCGGTGACCCATCGGCCGGAGTAGATGGAAATCGGGTAGATGGTGCGGAATCGCTGATAATGCTCTATTACCGAGGAATATTCCCCCATTTCGAAGTAGGTGTGCTCGAGCTCGATAAAAGCATAATAAGAGAAGGGGCTGTCCGGGTACTGGTAGAGGAGCTTTTTGAAGTTGAAGACCGCCTGCGCTTCGAGATCGACCATTTTATAGCTCATGCTGAGGTAGTAGGTCACATAGTCGGCGTAGGAGGAGTGGGGATGCTTCCGGATGAACTCCTTGAGGAAGATGATGGCCGAGTAGAAATCCCTGGTGAGATATCCTTTGACACCCATTCGCAGGTTGTAATCAACAAGGGGCGGCGTATATTCCCACTTTTTCAGATGGGCCCAGTCGGTCCATGTGGCATCCATCTCGACCGTGACGGCGGCTGATGTGGCAGCCAGGGTCAGGGTGAAGATAGCCATAAGGGTCGGCAATGAAAGGAGAAAGCTCACTCCGGCCCTTCGGTCGGATCTCCTTGAAGATAAAGTCATTCGCTTCATGCGAGTGGATCTATTATTATTCTCGTGGGGCGGCTTCATTGTCGAAGTCCCTATCATATCATGAAAGAAAATACAATCTTGACACTTTTGATCTTGTCGTGTTAGAAATTTTGTTTGATCAAGAGGAAATTTACATATGCAATACGAGTACCCAATGCCATGAAAATCGTGGTGAAGCTCCATACACTTTACCGCAAATACCTCCCGGAAGGCAGTACAGGGGGCACCTGCCGGATGGACGTGCCAGAGGGTTCCAAGGCGGGAGATGTCCCTGGGCATTTTTCCATCAAGCTGACGGATCGTCCGGTCATCTTTATCAATGGCGAGAAGGCAAATCTGGAGACTCCCCTCCGGGAGAGTGATGAGGTCTCCGTTTTTCCTCTTGCCGGAGGAGGATAAGCCCCGGGGGGGGCGTGGCTAAAAGCTGATCCTGAAGTGAACAATAAGGGACGGTACTCAATCCGGTCCCGAATCAAGGAGGAGGAGATCATGTCGTTTGCATTCCCTAGCTCTGAGTGGGTCGATTCTTATGAAAAGACCATCAATAGCTCCCATGCGTACAAAGATGCCGGCGCCAAGTGGACAGCGGGCGTCGTTTCCCTGATCTGCAATGCAAGGCCCGATATCGGCATCCCCGACGATGTGGGAATCTGGCTGGACCTTGAGAAGGGAGTCTGCCGGGAGGCGAAGTTGGTTTCGGCCGAAGAGGCCCGGACCGCCCCCTTTTGCATAAGCGGGGACTATGACCGGTGGAAGCAGGTGATCAAAAATGAGCTCGACCCGATCAAGGGGATGATGCAGGGCAAGCTCAAGCTCAAGGGGAGCCTTCCCACCATCGTGCGCTTTGTAAAGGCATCGAAAGAGCTGGTGAACTGTGCCGGCGATGTTCCCACGCTCTTTCCCGACGAGCAGGCGTGAGGCTTGAGGCCTCTCGAGGCCTCTCGGCTTGATGAAATGAAAAGAAAGGAGCGGTCTCGATGGCCTATGATGATGATCTGAGCTTTGTCTACGACAGCCCCACCAGCGTGATATTTGGGAAAGGCACGGTCAGGGACGCCGGGCTCCAGGTGGATGCCCTTGGCGGCAAGCGCGCACTCCTGGTGACCGATAAGGACCTTGTAAAATTCGGCATAGCGGAAAAGGTGATTGATGCCCTTGGCAAGCGATGTGTCGGCGTCTTCGACGAGGTGATACCGGACACAGGCGTGCATATCGTCGAAAAGGGTGCTGAATATGGACGTTCGGTCGAGGCCGATACGGTGGTATCCATCGGCGGAGGGAGTCCGATCGATACCGGAAAGGGGATCGCCGTCCTCCTCAAGGAAGGCGGGAGGCTCGCCGACCATGCCGGTCTCAATAACCTGACGCGGCCCCAGACCCCGCACGTGGTGATCCCGACCACGGCGGGAACCGGGAGCGAATCGACCTACGCCGCGGTGATCAAGGACCACGAAGAGAAGCAGAAGATCTTCCTGGTGGACCGGTATATTATTCCGGACGTGGGGATCCTCGATCCGGAGCTGACGCTGGGAATGCCGGCGCGGCTGACCGGTGCCACCGGCATGGACGCCTTCTGTCACGCCATCGAGGCGATTCACTCCATGCAGGCGGAACCGATAGCGGACGCCATGGCCCTGCACGCGATCCGGATGATCACCGAGTTCCTGCCGCGCACGATCGCCGACGGAGGCGACATCGTTGCCCGCGGGCAGATGCTCATAGCGGCCAACATCGCGGGCACTGCCTTCAGCAACGCCCAGGTCGGCGTCGTCCACGCGCTCGCCCACAGCGTGGGGGCCCGCTTCGGAGTGGCCCACGGGATCGCCAACGCGATCCTCCTGCCCCACTGTATGCGCTTCAATAACGATACATGTCCGGATCGTTATGCACTGGCGGCGCAGGCCATGGGGCTCGACGTCAGAGGGAAGAGCGACGACGAGGCCGGCGAGGCGGCGGCCGATGCCGTCCAGGCCCTGAACAAAGAGATCGGACTCCCCCTGCGCCTTCGGGACGAGGGCGTACCCGAGGACGGCCTGGCCGAGCTGGCCGACCTTGCCTTGGAGGACGGTTCGATCGTATACAACCCGAAGTTCGCCATGGACCCGGACCTGCTGATGGAGATCCTAAAGCAGGCCTGGTAGCCGGCATCGAACCCTAAGGAGCCCAAATCCGTGTCGGAAGAGATCGTTCTTGCCCCGGGGGCCGAGGCAAACGGAATGGCCATTATGCTCGGCGATCTGATCCATCAGAACCTGGAGGCGAGCCGGACCCGAGTTTCGATCTTCCGTGCTCTCGAGACAGTGGTCCTCCTGGACATCGGGGACATCGAGCTGCAGGTCACGATGGAATTCGAGAATGGGAGGCTTATCCTGTATGAGGGAATAGTCAAGGAGCCTGATATCACAATTCGCACGGATTCCGCCCATGTGCTTGAACTGCCCAATATCAGCGTCCGCTATGGCCTCCCGAACGCATTCGACGAAACAGGCCGTGAGATCATTGAGCTTTTCAAGCAGAAGCGAATCAACATCGACTGTTCCCTCGCCCATATCCTGGATTTGGTTCGCCTTACCCGCATTCTCTCGATCAATGAATGAAGGAGGGCGGACGATTTCGTGGGTAGAATAGGTCCGGGATGGACGACCCGTGCGGGTGAAAAAATTCAACCTTGACAAACTTTACGATTTTTATTAATAATTTTATCCATATACATTACTCGTCTCCGATTTTCTGAATCCATCTTGAATGGAATGACGAGAGACCAGTTAAGGGTAAAAACAGACTGGGGGGATCGGTATGAACAAATCTGAGCTGATTGAGGCCCTGGCCGGGGAGGCCAACATCACTCAAAAAATGGCGGACGAGATCGTCAATAGCCTATTCCAGGAAATGACCCGGGCTCTACTCGAAGACGATCGGATTGAGATAAGAGGTTTTGGGAGTTTCGTGGTGCGCTATTACGAGCCATACACCGGACGGAATCCACGTACCGGGGAGAAGATCAATGTTCCACCGAAGAAACTGCCATTTTTCAAGGTGGGAAAAGAGCTCAGGGAGCGGATTGACGCAAAGGCGGTCGGAGCAGAAGAAACCGGTCTTCCCTCATCGTGAACTGATCCAGCCTCAGGCCCTCCTTAACCCGGATTATCCGTGAAGCTTCTACTGCGGTGCGCTAGTCAACCGCAAATGCTGCTGCATACCATAAATACATAATATAGCCTGTCGGCCGGAGCCAGGTGATGGATGAAACAGAGACCCTTGAGGAGCTCAAAGGACTCGCCGAGCGTCTTGATATGCAAATCATCTTCGGCGATTTTCGGGGTCATGTAGTAGTCATCGAATGTTGGTCGTGCCTGCTTAAAGGAAAAAAGTACATTTTCATCGATTGCGCTCTTCCCTGTC
>CAZFWM010000032.1:3750-36442 GCA_964522545.1 uncultured Thermodesulfobacteriota bacterium | reverse complement strand
GGCATCCCCACCTTACTTTACTATAGCTGACTTCGCTTCGCTCGCAACGTCCTCATGGTGCTCAAGTATCGAGCATAAAACTTCCTATATTGTTTAATTGGTACTATATTACCATAATTCCAAAATATGTCAAGCCCTGATTACAGAAACGTCGAAAATAATAAGAATCAGATACGCCCCAGACGCTTGAGGTGGACCATCAGGATGGAGATGGCGGCCGGGGTGATGCCCGAGATACGGGCGGCCTGGCCGAGAGAGGCCGGGCGGATGGTTGTGAGTTTCTGCCGGATCTCGGTAGAGAGCCCGGAGAGAGATGCGTAGTCGATATCCTCTGGGATCCCGACATCTTCGAGCCGCCTGAACCGGGCCACCTGCTCGAACTGCCGCTCGATGTAGCCCTCGTACTTCACCTGGATCTCCACCTGCTCGCCCACCACGGCCGGGACGTCGGCCCCGGCCTCGCCGATGCTCGCGAGGTCGGCATAGCTCACTTCGGGGCGGCGCAGGATCCTGGCCAGTGAAGTGGCCGTGCGGATCGTCGAGGTCCCGATCCGGGCGAGCCTCTCGTTGACCTCGGCCGTGGGATAGAGCCGCCGTGCACGAACCCGCTCGATCTCCTGCTCGATGGCGCTGCGCTTGGCCCGGAAGGCAGCATACCGTGCATCATCCACCAGACCCACGCGCCGGCCCGTCTCGGTGAGGCGGAGGTCGGCGTTGTCCTCGCGAAGGAGCAGCCTGTACTCGGCCCGGGAGGTGAACATCCGGTACGGCTCGCCGGTGCCCTTGGTGATCAGGTCGTCGATGAGCACGCCCATGTAGGCCTCGGAGCGGTCGAGGGTGATGGAGGGGCGGTCCAGCACGCGGGCGGCCGCGTTCACGCCGGCCACGAGACCCTGGGCGGCCGCCTCTTCGTAGCCCGAGGTCCCGTTGATCTGGCCTGCGTGGAACAGGCCCCGCACGAGCTTCGTCTCCAGGATCGGCCCGATCTGCGTGGGATCGACGAAGTCGTACTCGATGGCATAGCCCGGCCGGGTGATCTCGGCCCGCTCCAGCCCCGGAATGGTCCGGATCATGGCGACCTGCACGTCGAAGGGGAGGCTTGTGGCAAGGCCGTTCGGGTAGTACTCCAGCGTGTCGATCCCCTCCGGCTCCAGGAAGATCTGGTGGCGCTCCTTTTCGGCAAAGCGCACCACCTTGTCCTCGATGGACGGGCAGTAGCGCGGGCCCACCCCCTTGATCACGCCGCAGAACAGGGGCGACCGGTCGAGCCCCGCCCGGATGAGCTCGTGGGTTCGCTCGTTCGTGTGGGTGATGTGACAGGGGACCTGGTCGCGCTCGATCGCAGGGGTGCCGAATGAAAATGGAATCGGGCAGCGGTCCCCCGGCTGGACCTCGAGCCCGGCGAAATCGATCGTCCTGGAGTCGATTCGAGGCGTGGTCCCAGTCTTGAGGCGGCCCAGTCTGAACCCGAGGGCCGCCAGGGATGCGGAGAGGCCGGTGGACGGCGGGTCCCCTGCCCTCCCGCCCGGGAAGTTGGTGAGCCCTATGTGAATGAGGCCGTTCAGGAAGGTGCCGGTGGTGAGGACCACGGCCCGGGCCGAAAAGCGCACGCCGTGGCTCGTCTCGATCGCACGGATCTCGTTGTCCCGGGTGACGAGGCGCTCCACCATCGCCTGCTTCAGGTCGAGGCGGGGCTGCTCCTCGAGAATGCGCTTCATGCGGAGCCGGTAGGCCAGCATGTCGGCCTGGGCCCTGGAGGAGCGCACCGCAGGCCCCTTGCGCATGTTGAGGCGCCGGAACTGGATCCCCGTGGCGTCGATGACCCGGGCCATTTCGCCTCCCAGGGCGTCGATCTCGCGAACGAGGTGTCCCTTGGCCAGACCGCCGATCGCCGGGTTGCACGACATCTGGGCGATCCGGTCCAGGTCGATCGTGACGAGCAGAGTGGCGCACCCGAGACGGGCCGCCGCCAGTGCCGCCTCGCACCCGGCGTGGCCGCCGCCCACCACGATGACATCGTAGGTCTTTGGGTATTCGATCAATGGAAATACGCGGTTGGAGATGGGACCTAGGCCGTCAATAAAAAAAAGGTGCGTTACGCTTCGCTAACGCACCCTTTGCTCGGAAGGGCGGACACACAGGTCCGCCCCTACAATAGCCAATGTCTTGCCTGCCGACCTCACGAGGTCTCGATCTCTTCTTCTTCAGGCTCGGGTTCGTCCAGCGGCATGTCGACCGCATCGACGTCCTGTTCATACGATTCCGAAACTCCGTCGTCAAAGGACTCCTCAGAGTCCGAGGGGTATATCACGACGTACTTGAGATAGTCGTCCCCCGCACTCTCGGTGAACAGGTCCGGATCGTCCTGGAGTGTAATGTGTACGATCCTGCGATCGTGGGGGTTCATATCCTCGAGCTCTACCGGCCGGCGGGTCTTCTTTGCCTTGTCCCCCATCCGGAGTGCGAGCCGCCTGAGCACCTCGGCACGCCGCTCCCGGTACCCCTCGGTATCGACGATGACTCGCCTCCACTGGCGGCGGTCCTTGTTCACCACCCTCGCCATGAGATACTGGATGGCGTCCAGGGTCTGCCCGTACCTCCCGATGAGCAGCCCTCGCCCGTCGCTGTGAATGCGGTACAGTATATTCTCTTCCGTATCTTCCACCTCCACCCAACCCTGAACTCCAAGGCTGTGGACGATCTTCTCCAGGAAGGCTTTCCCCATATCGACCGTATTCTTTGGGTCCTCTGACTGGAAATCATCCCCCTGGGAAACGGCCTCGTCTGATGGTGAATCCATTTGAGCTCCTACTCTTTTACTGTTTCAGTTTTGGAGGCGCCTTTTTCCCGGCCGCGGCCCGCGGCTGGGGGGGACGCTCCTTGTTGATGAAATATTGCTGTCCGATGGAGAGTACGTTGTTCGCCAGCCAGTAGACGACGAGCCCGGAAGGAAAATTGAGAAACATGAAGGTAAAGACAATGGGCATCATCATCATCATCTTCGCCTGGCTCGGGTCGCCCGCGGTCGGGGTCATCTTCTGCTGGAGGACCATGGAGGCCCCCATGATGATCGGCGTGATGTAGCAGGGGTCCTTTACCGACAGGTCGGTGATCCAGAGGAAAAAAGGCGCCTGCCGGAGCTCGATGGAGCTGAGCAGTGCACGGTAGAGGGCGAAGAAGACCGGAATCTGCAGCAGCATGGGAAAGCACCCCCCCAGGGGGTTTACCTTGTGCGTTTTGTAGAGGGCCATCATCTCACGGTTGAGCGTCTCTTTGTCGTCCTTGTGCTTCGCCTGGAGTTCCTTGATCTTCGGCTGGATCTTGCTCATCTCCTTCATGGAGGACATGCTCTTGCGCGTGAGAGGGTAGAAGAGGATCTTGATGATCACCGTGATGATGATGATGGCTATCCCGTAGTTGCCTATGTATTTGTAAAAGAATTGGAGAGAGAAGATCAGCGGCTTTGCGATGACGCTGAACCAGCCCAGATCGATCGCCCTGTCGAGGTCGGAGCCGACCCCCTTCAGGCGGTCCATCTCTTTCGGGCCGATGTACAGTGAATACTGGAAGGTGGCACTCCCGTCTTCGGAGAGATAGGAAGCGGCCGGGTAGAGGACGCTTCCCGAGACGGCGCTTTGCCTGGGGGGGTCGAGCTGAAAGCTCGCCAGGGCGGGATCATCGGGGAGGATGGCGGAGAGGAAGTATTTATCGGCCATGCCGGCCCACTGGACTCGATTCTTGTAGAACATTCTCTCATCGATCTTGTCCAGGCTCTCTTTGGTGAACTTCTGATTGACGTAGGCAACGAACCCCTCGAAGTCGTACCGGCTCTTCTTCTCCTTTTCTTGATCGGCCATCCACCGAAGCGCCAGGCTGGCCCCCTCGTGAATCCGGGTCAGGTTGTCGAGACGTACCGAGAGATCGATTATGTAGCGGCCGGGGTGGAAGGTGAATGTCTTTGTCACATCGATCCCCGAGCGGGCGGAGGCGCGGAATGTCAGGCTCTCCGGCTCGCCTCCCGGCTCCAGGAGCTCGAGTGCGTCGGCGTCGGCCGCGTAGGAGAGAGCACCGATATAGCGCTGAGAAGGGCTCGCCATCTCGATGCTCAGAGGGAACCCAGCCCCCCCGGCGGTCTTCACCATCTCCCATTTTTCCACGTCTTCGTCGTCTTGAACCAGCGAGTCGCCTTTGCCTAAGACCCGATTCATTGCTTCAGCGCATTTGCACGGTGTCGGATTCGTATAGGCCTTGAGCTGGAAGCTCTTGAGTGCGGCGCCGCCTGTGGTGAAGGTGGCCGTGTAGAGGTCGGTGTCTACCACCACGTCCGTTTCCTCTGAAAATGCACTGTCCAGGACAGGACGATCCCCTTCAGCGGCCGCGATCTCTTCAGCGGATGGCATAGGCTGGGCCGGCGAGATCGCCTCGAAGCGCTGCTCCTCCTGCTCCGGAGGCATTCCCGCCTCCTCCAGGGTCTCCGGCGGGGGCGCCACCGGCTGCTGTGGCGCAAAGACCATCTGCCATACAACGAGGATGAGTATGGACAGGATAATCGCCAAGAGCGCCTGTTTTTCCATTCAAATCTCCAGGTCGGCCGGTTCGGTCTCAGGAAAACATCCTAGACCGGATCATATCCCCCAGGATGGTATGGATGACACTTGAACAGACGAACCACGGCCCGACACCCGCCTCTGAAAATGCCGTATTTCTCGATGGCCTGCAGGGCGTAGGCGGAACAGGTCGGATGAAAGCGACATGTGGGGCCGAACAGGGGGGAGATGATTCGTTGGTATCCGACGATCAGGGCAAAGAGTAATTTCCTCACGATCTCAGCCAGTCTATGCATCCTATATGTTCCAGGGAAAAAGTTCCTTCTTTCAGCGTGTTCGGTAGGCCTTCAGGGTTGCGGCCAGCTCGGATTCGACGTCCCGGTAACGGAGATCGGCAGCACCCGGAAAAGCGATCACCACCGTGTCCGAGGAGGCGGGGAAGTCATCTTTGTGGGTTCGAAAATATTCCCTGACAAGGCGCTTGACCCGATTTCGGACAACGGCCTTGCCGACCTTCTTGCTCACCGTGATCCCGATGCGCGGCCGTCCAAGGTCATTTTTCATTATGAGGAGGAGAAAATTGGAACTCTTGCAGCGCCGGCCGCTGTCCGAAACCGCCAGGAATTCAGACCGCCTCAGGAGACGATCGGCCTTGGAAAATGAATTCGGCCGACGCTTGCCCGGGGATGAGCAGCCTTTCCCGTCGGCCGAAGAGGGGTTTCTCTTCATCCGCCTCGCGAAAAGCCCCCCTCAAGCAGTGAGCCTCTTCCTCCCCTTGGCTCTGCGCCTCTTCAATATAGCCCGCCCGCCCCTGGTTCTCATCCGGGACCGGAAGCCGTGATCCCGCTTCCGGCTGACGTTGCTCGGCTGAAATGTCCTTTTCATTGTTTTTTCCCTTATAGAAGAAGAGTTGAATATATTGTCATTTTCAAAAGTATTCTAACTAATCATTATTTTACGGTTTTGTCAAGAAGCAGTAGAAGCAAAAAAAAGCCGGCAAAATGCCGGCGGGTAATTTTTTTCGGGTCAAACCCGAAAAAAATCTCACGCCCTCATTGCCTCCTCGGCCTCGCGCTCCATGGCCTCGATGTCGTCGCTGTGCTTTGGAGAGACGTGAAATATCACGAGCTCCCTCACCCCTGCGGCGCGTGCCAGGGCGCCGGCCTGTGCGGCGGTGAGATGATAACGTTCACGGCCCCGGTCCGCATCCAGAAAAGCCGCCTCACAGAACAGGATATCCACGCCGCGTGCAAGGGAGACGATCTTCTCCTCGTTCTCTCTGCTGTAGACGGCATCGGAGACGTAAGCGATCCGCTGCCCCCGGGTGATCCTGACCAGCTCCTTGACGAGCTCGCCCAGGAGAAGGGTCCTCTCCTCTTCCCCTCCGTCCCCGATCCACCTGGCGGTGATCTCGGTTTCGGACGGCCTTCCCGATCGAATGGCCCGCTTCAGCTCAGTGAGCCAGGGACCCACCCGCAGCCCCATGCGCCGGAGCGCATCCTTGTCGATGTTGACGCGAATCTTCTCGGCGAGCTCATAGGCCATCGAATCGATCTGGTGGTCGAGGTGGACGGCCCGCACAGAGAAGAGATCCTCGTCCAGGAGCAGCCCGTCGAAGGGCTTCCGGCCGAGCGGCCGGGGCTTGAATTCCTCATTCGCGGAAAACCGGGTCCACCGGACATCCTCCCGGCCCACCTCGCATACCTCGAGGACGAAGGGGTAGCCGTCCACAAGGTTCCACGTATATCCTGCGAGCTTTCCCGCCACGTTGTCGGTGATCCCCGGGGGGCCGAAGACGCGCATCGTGGTGTCCCTAGCCAGGTGTGTGCGAAGGACATGGTCAAAGCCGACGAAGTGATCGATGTGCGTGTGGGAGACAAAGGCGTCGGAGACCTTGAGGATCGCCCCGGGGCGGAGCGCCCCTGTGTTCCCCAGGTCGAACATCAGGGCCCTGCGCTCCTGGAAGAGATCCACATAGAGGAGAGGATCGCCCAGGAGGCCGTTCACGAGCTTTGGATGAAACAGCGGCTTCATGGCATCCTCAAGAGTAACAGAACGGCCGGTGGACCGCAACGAATCCCATGGCGCCTCTGTACCTCTGCGCCCTTTTCGAGTAAATTTAACTATGATCCCTGATCCCTTGCGGCTCGGCCACGTAGAGCCTTTAATCGAGACATCTGCACGGCTTGTGTAGATGTTGGCTGAATGTCGCAAAATTGGACGGAGTTTTTTTGTCTCGCGCAGAGGCGCAGAGACGCAGAGACTGAGGGATATTCTAATCAACCCTCTGCGACCCCCCCTCGCCTTGCGGGGCGCGGGGGCCCTAGACAAAATTGGTGGTGAGGGGGGAGCGATAGGGTTGCGGCTCGGCCGCGTTAGGGATTGAATTGAATTATCAAAGGAGTGCGACATGTCCAGACTTGTATTGGCTACGTTCCTTATCCTGGGCCTCTTCGCGGTTTTCGGCTGCTTCGACTCCATGGAGGCCCCCCTCTTCGAGAGGGGCTTCATCCTTCCCCCCGACTCTCTGGAGTGCGTTCCGGAGGAGACCGGCATCCCCCAGATCGACTGCAACCACCACGGCTCCACGGTGGCCGAGCTTCCCGACGGCACGGTGGCCGCAGTCTGGTATCACGGGGTGGCCGAGAAGTCGAAGGACTCCCGCCTGATCTGGTCCAGGCGGGCGCCCGGCAGTAGCGAGTGGACCTGGCCCGAGGTCCTCTACGACTGCCCCCATCGCGCCGAAGGGAACCCGGTCCTCTGGGTGGCGGAGAACGGCACCCTCCACGTCTTCTTCGTGACCATCTACGGCGAGGGATGGAACCAGTCGAAGGTCCTCATGATAACATCGGACGACGGCGGCGAGACCTGGTCGGAGCCGACCATCCTTCGCAACATGTACTGCTGGATGACCCGACACCGCCCGGTACGCCTTGCGAACGGAGACCTGCTGCTGCCCCTGTACAACGAGTGCCTCGCCTACCCGGTCTGGATGCGTTCCTGCAACGATTTTGCCACGTGGACGCTGGAGCCCAAGCTGAGGCTGGTCTACTACCTGGGACACCTCGGGCAGATCCAGCCCGCCGCCACAGTGCTCGACGACGGGACGATCACCGCCATCACCCGGGACGGGCTCCCCTCCAATCGGATCAAGCGCATGATCAGCAAAAACAATGGCCTCACCTGGGGACCGAGCCGACGTCTCGAACTACCCAACAGCGGCACTTCCGTGGATCAGACAAAGCTCCTGAACGGCCGAGTCGTGGTGGCCTTCAACAACGATCCGGAGCGGCGGTTCCCTCTGAGCGCGGCCCTCAGCCTCGACGGTGGGGAAACCTACTCGGCCATTGCCGACCTGAACGACGAGTGCGAACAGGGGAGCTGTAGCTACTCGTACCCCTCCGTCATGCAGAGCCGCCTGGACGGCACCCTGTGGGTGACTTACACGATGAATCGCGACACCATCGGCTGGGTTCATTTCAACGAGGCCTGGCTTCTATCGGATTTGGAGGATTGAATGATGCGGCTTATGGTTCTCGCTGTTCTGTCCTCACTCTATTTCACAGGCTGCGGCAAGATCATACACGGTGGTGACTCCCTTGCCGACAATCCATCGTCGTCGCCTTCGGAGCCGCTGACTATCGAATTCGCACATCCGTCGGTAGCCCGGGCCGGTGAGCCCTACCTGCAACGCTTCCGTGCCCTCGGCGGCACGCCGCCCTACAGGGA
This sequence comes from uncultured Thermodesulfobacteriota bacterium, assembly GCA_964522545.1. Taxonomy (GTDB): domain Bacteria; phylum Desulfobacterota; class DSWW01; order CAZFWM01; family CAZFWM01; genus CAZFWM01. Next base: position 28,166 of record CAZFWM010000032.1, on the reverse strand, counting down.
CTGGCGCGTTGTGGCCGGGACCTCTCCGGCCGAGCTGACCCTGGACCCTCAAACCGGGTGGATCTCGGGCACGGCGGCAGACGAGGAGAGGCTCTACTATTTCGTCCTCGAAGTGAGTGACTCAGCGCCCGAGCCGGCCGTGGCCCGCGAGGCCTTCGGCATCCGCGTGGGCGATCCAGGCGGAACTGGCCCCCTGCTGGCCAAGGCCCGCGCCTTTCAGGCGGTTTACGATGGGCGTCACAACATCGACGGACTCTCCGTGACGGCTGACACGCCGGACGATCCGGACGGGAACTATGGGTACTCGGATCTGGGTGACGCCTGCTTCATCCACGGCAACGCCTCCGAGGGTGCGGCATTCTGGTATGCCGTCGAGCCGACGCCCGAGGCCCTGGCCAACGCCAGCCTCCACACCCGTGGGCTCGATCTCCTCAACCGGGTCAATGGGATTCCCGGGCTGCTCAGCCGGAGCTACATGCCCAAGGACGCCCCCATGGCGCCGGGCGAGTTCACCGTCTTCTGGCCCGAGAACGATAATCACGAGGGCGAGGGGGAGTTCGCCGACTACTATTGGAAGGGAGACGTGAGCAAGGACCAGTACTCCGGGGCGCTCGTGGGCCTGGCCATGCTCTACGACCTGGTCCCGGACGAATCCGTGCGCACCGTTGTGCGCCGGAACATCGTGGAGATCGCCGACTTCCTGTGGGACGGGGGCCTGATCGTCTACGACTGGGACGGGGAGCCGACCAAATACGGCGACTTTCGAGGCGAGTTCCTGGAGTACTACCCCGTACCCGACGGCCTGGGCGCCGCCGCCTCCCTGGCCTGGTTCAAGCTGGCCCATCACGCCTCGGGGGAGTCGCGGTTCGCCGAGTATTACGACCATCTCGCCCACGAGCGGGACTATGTGGGCCTCCTCGGCAAGTTCATGCTGGAATACCTGGGCTACAGCCTCACCAAGCACTACAACATCTACATGGCCTTCGAGAACATGTTCACCCTCACCCGCCTGGAGGAAGACCCCGACCTGCACGAGGCCTACAGCGAAGCCTTCCGGCGGCTCCTGTGGGAGTCCGCCGAGGACTCGCTGGAGTGGAAGCGCACGGACGTGGAGGCGAACCCGGTGAAGACGCCCTGGTACCTCTTCTCCACGGGCCGGCGCGACCCCTTCGCCGTAATGGGTGCCATCTGGCAGCTCGACGTGTTCGTCGATCCGCCTCTTCGGGACCGCACCGTAAAAAACAGCGAAAATCCGGCCATCCCCAAAAATCCCGAACATCCCTGCGACGCCCTGACCCCTTTGCCCGCCAATCTGCGTGTATCCGACATGAATATCTGGCACCGCAGCCCCTATGCGCTGGACGGAGTGAGGGACAGGGCCCGTGAGCGGACCGGGGCCGATTACCTCCACCCATACTGGATGGGACGCTACTACGGGTACATCAGCCCGGACTGGTAGGGGACGGAACGGGGCGACCGGGCCGACCTGGAGGATTGACAGGGATCGGGGGGATGACTATTTTTTAAAGAAGTAGTTCTTTATATATTCTCCAATTTCTCGATAACGATAGGGCGGGCCGTGCCCGCCGCCCCTTGCTGGATGGAAATAAGACGGCGGCCATGGGCCGCCCTATGAGAATTGGCCTGACTTTTAAGAAGACATCTTCTCAAAGGAACCGAAATGGCAGGACAAGATTACTACCAGACTCTCGGAGTCTCCAAGCAGTCGAGCGACGAGGAAATCAAGAAGGCCTATCGAAAGCTGGCGATGAAGTACCACCCTGACCGAAACAAGGGGGACAAGGAGGCCGAGGAGCGTTTCAAAAAGATAAACGAGGCCTACGCGGTCCTCAGCGACAAGGATAAACGCAAACAATACGACATGTTCGGCGCCGCCGGCTTCAGTCAGCGCTTTTCCCAGGAGGATATCTTCCGCGGCTTCGATATCGGCGACATCTTCGGGGACATGGGGTTCGGCACGGACGACATACTGGGCCAGATCTTCGGCTCCGGGCGGCGGGGCCGCAGGAGGAGCTCACCCTTCGGCGGCGGCAACCCGTTCGGAGGGAGGGGGCAACGGGCCGCCGATCCGTTCTCCGGCATGTTCGGCGGGGCCTCCCCCTACGGCCGGACCGCCCAGGGTGCCACCCAACCCGCACCGGTCACCATGGAGCTCACCGTAACCCTGGAGGACGCGGCCCTTGGGGTGGAAAAACGGGTTTCCTACTCCATAGGCGGAAGACAGGAGGAAGTCACCGTCAAGGTCCCTGCCGGCATCCAGGAGGGCAAAAAGCTGCGCCTCGCAGGCAAGGGGGCGCCGGGAGCGACCGGGAGGGGAGCGGGCGACCTGTATCTCAAGATCGACATCGCCAGGCACCCGGTCTTCACCCGCGAGGGGGATGATCTCTACATGGAGAAGAAGATCAAATACTCCCAGGCGATCCTGGGAGCCACCATCGAGGTGCCCACTCTGGAGCCGGGTCGCAAGGTCAAGGCCAAGGTCACCATCGGCTCCCAGTGCAACTCCAAGATCCGGCTGAAGGGGTTGGGAATCAAGCACCTCTCCGGCAAGGGCTCGGGCGACCTCTACGTAAAGCTGGTCACGGCGGTGCCAAAGAAGCCGACCCGGGCCCAGCAAAAAGCGGCCGAAGATCTCGCCAAGGCAGGGCTGTGACCCGGCCGATCTCGAGCCGGGCTGCCTTCATCCTGCTCATCTGCCTCGCAGTGGCCCTGCTTCGCTACTCCCCTGTATTCGTCGGATATGCGTCGGACCAGCCGGACCGCCACTTCTCGGGGATGAGCGCACCATGCCTTCAGGACTTCCACTGGTACCTCTCTTTTGTTTACCAGGAAAAGGCTGAACACAGGCTGTTCCTCGAAAACCGGGCCACTCTGGAAGAACAGGATGGCCGTTTCTTTCCCCTCTATTTCATCCTCGTGGGCCTGGCGGCCCGGGCCTTCAGCTCTGTTCCCATCTCGCTGGTATGGACCCTAGCGGGCATTGTCACGGCCACCCTTTTTCTCTGGATGGTCTACCGGCTGCTCGGCCTCTTTTTTCCCCGTTCGGCCGGGAGGTGGCTCGCCTTCGGGCTGGTCTGCCTCTGCTCCGGATGGGATTACATGGGCGCCCTGCTCGGCCTCTCCTTTTTTCCTTCCGGCCCGGAGGCGGCCGAAGCGTTCCGGGACTTTCCTCTGTATCTCGATCTGAGGAATCTGAAGTGGGTCAATCTCCTTCTCGACCTCAAGGTGGGAGGGATGATCGGCTACTCGACGTTCGCCTTTCTCTACAATTCCCCGGCCCTGTTTTCCTACCTCATTTTTCTGCTGATCGTCACCATGCTCATCCGGGCCGCCCGGAGCGATCGCCGGCGGCTTCCGCTCGCGGGGATGTTCCTCTTCCCCCTGATCTTCTTCTCCTCATCCATCTCTGCGGCGGTCCTATACGCGATCCTCTTCTTCCTGCCCGCCGTACCCTTGCTCCGGAACCTCGATGGACGGCTGTTCATGGCACGGCTGCGCACCGTGCTCCCCTTCCTCCTTCCTCTCGCCGTGCCGGCCGCCATGATCATCTGGGCCCGGGGAGATCCGGTCTACCGCTCCTTCAGCCGCTCCTATCTGGACTGGCCCCTCTTCGAGACCCTTTTCTTCTATCCCATGGGATTCGGCCCTCTTCTGTTCCTCGCCATTCTCGGGTGGAGAAGCACGGCCCGCCTGGAGCTGTTTCAAAAGGAGCTTCTCATCGCCTGGCTGTTCATACCTATCCTCTTGGGCAGCAATCCCATTATGGGAGGCTACAGATTCCTTTTTCCCCTCCACATCCCTTTGTGCATCCTGGGTGCCATGGGGCTCGAGCTCCTCTACGATCGCATAAAAGGCCGAAAGTGGATCCCGCCCGTGACGGTCATGGTCCTGCTTGCGCTCGCCTTTCTCTCCTTGAACAATCTTGTGCTGATCGCCGGAGAATCGGTCCTGACGCGCTCGCCCGAGCTCTCTCTCACCAGCGAGGAACGGATGGCCTTCAGCACACTGGAGGAGGAGCCGAAAGGACGGGTCTTCTGCTCTGAGGCCAGCGGCGCGAACATTCTATGGCTCACGCCTCACAAAGTCTTCATCTCACACTGGTCGGGAACGGTCGACTTTCTCGAAAAGAGGGAGGTGGTGGCCCGCTTCTTCGATCCGCGAACGCCGATCGAGGAGAAGCGGGCCGTACTTGAAGATTACGCCATCGACTATCTGTTCTATGGAAGGCAGGAAAGAGAAGCCGGGGATCTCGATCCCTTGCTTCCCCTTGACCCCTTGCTTCCCCTCGAACCGATCTTCCAGAGAGAAGAGGTCTCCGTTTTTCGCGTGATCTCGGAGCACGCTCCGTGATCGCGCGACCGAGGATCAGGCTAAAGGCGGTCCATAAGTAATCGTCGCCTTTTCTTTCAGACTATTTACCAAGTCCATGGTGGCCTTTTGTTTTTTCAAGGTCTCCAAAAGGGTGCGGATCCCATCCTTTACTTCGGAAAGCTGGATGGAGATCGGATCGAGCCGCTCCATGGACTTGATGATGTGATACCCCCTCATGGTCTCCACGACCCGGCTGTACTCCCCCTCCTGGAGTGCGTAGGCCGCTTCTTCGAAGGGCTTCTCTGTCCGGCCCGGCTCGATGACCCCCAGCTCGCCTGCCCGCTCTTTGCTTCGACTTTCCGAATATTCGGCGGCGAGCACGGCGAAATCGGCGCCTCCGTCGAGCTCCTCGAGGATCTTTTCGGCCCTGGCGCGCTTTGCGGCGCGCATGTCGTCCGAATCCTCTGGAGCCACTTTGATCATGATCTCGCCGACTCGAAGCCGGTCGGTTTTATTGAAGCTCCTCGCATTCTGCTTGTAGTAATCATCGACGTCCTTATCGGTGACCTTGATCTCATCACCGAGGTGCCGATCGAGGATCGCCTCGGCCTTGAGCTGAATTTCCAGCTGCTTCTTCAGCTCCTCGGACGACATTCCCAGATCCTTCAAGTACTGATCGAATTTGCCGGCTTCCGGCAGCGAGGCGCGGACCTCCTCGAATTTGGTCTCGATCTGCTCGGGCTTGATCTGAAGGCCCTCCTTGTCCGCCTGCTGTACAAGGAGTATGCGGCTGATGAGGCTCTCAACCGACTTGCCTCGCATCATGGGCTTCATCTTCTCCAGCTGATTGGCGGGAATCCTCATTTGCAGCTGTACGACAAATTGTTTCACCTCGCTATCGATCTTCTCCTGGTCTATGAGCACCCCGTTCACAGTCACTGAGGAGACCTTATTGAGGTCCACCTCCCCTCCGGATCCCCCCAGCAGCGCCTGCCCAAGGTGAGATGCCTGCCCGCCAGCGGGAGCGGCCGAGGAAGCCGCCTCCTCAGAGGCACCTCCCACCGGTTCGGGCTTATTGCACTTGCAGCCCGCAAAACCAACGGCGATCAGTACACAGGACATGATAAGAACTACTCTTTTCATCATCGATTCTCTCCTTCCGGTACGATACAAAGGCCATACATTTTCCGATGCGACATCTTCCCCCCTATATACACCGAACGCGAAAAAGCCGCAACCGACTCGCCCCCTCTTCTCTCGGACGAAACAAAACGGGCTCCCGAGGGAGCCCGTTTTATTTGTCAACTTTGGATCAGGTGGATAACGATTCCACCCTCCCCGTGAAATCGGCAATTACGATCAGTCGGACCAACCGTACTCGCCTGTGGCGAAGCCACCGCCGGCGCACCCGGAGACACATGTGAGCGTGATGTCTCCAAGGGTGCCGCCGCCCGTGCTGTCGTAGACACCGAGATACGCGGCGCCGGACGATCCGTTAGCATCGAACTCAGCGGAGGTGGCACCGCCGCACTCCGCCTGGAAGGTGTGAAGCTCGAAGGGATTCGGCTCCACGTAGAGGTAGACGGCGTTCGTGCCGGCGGGCGGAGAGATGACCGCATCCGTTATGTAGCCATGGAAGTAGACGTCACCGATGTAGCCATGGCTCCAGGTCGCCCAGCCGGACCCGATGCATGCAATATAGCCGGCATACAGGGGATCGAGGCCGATGGTTCCGCCACCCGGTGTGGGAAGCGGCGGTTGGATCCCTGTGCAGGCCGGGGCGCCGGGGTAGGGCACGGGTGACATGGAATAGCCGCCCAGTGTAGCAGGAGGCGCGCTTGTTCCGACACTCGTGTCGAACACGATATCGCCCATCGTTGTCTGTACAACCTCGACAGCCTTAACTTCTATCTCAGTCGTAAACAGCGCCGAAAATACCACGACCGTCCCAATCTCCGGGAACGGGAAGCTAAGCGGAATCGTGACCGGGGGAGAAATGGCGGGCAGAGGCATGGCCCAGAGCGGAATGACCTGCACAGACGGCTGTGTCAGGATCAGTAAGGTCACCCACGTACACGCATCCGGGGCGCCAAGATCGAACTCCAGTGAGAGAGAGCCAGCCACGTATGATGCGTCCAGGTCGAGGATGAAGGGAGGCTCGCCGCCGAGGGAGATGCCGTACTCGCCGGTGGCGAAGTCGCTGGAGCCGGTGATCGTAACGCTGGTGATGCTGGCTCCGGCACTGTCGTACACGCCGCAGTATGCAGCGCCGGCAGATCCTTCAGCCGAGAAGGATCCACTGGAGACGCCGCCGGGCTCAGCCACGACCTCAAAGGTCTGCAGGGAGAAGGGGTTCGGCTCGACGTACAGGTAAAAAGCACTCGTGCCGGCTGGCAGAGTGATTGTCTGAGACATGGCGCCACCCGTGAAGTAGACGTCGCCGACGTAGCCGTGGCTCCACGTGGCCCAGCCGGAGCCGATGCAGCGGCTGCCGCTCGTGGGGTCCACATCCAGGTCACCGCCCGGGGTGGGCAGAGGGGGTTGGATGCCTGTGCAGGCCGGGGCGCCGGGATAGGGAACGGGCGTCATGGCAAAGCCGCCCAGGGTAGCGGGGGGCGCACCTGTGCCGGGGCTCAGATCGAAAACGAGGGCACGGCCTTCATCGGCTGCGGCCGAGGGCACTGCATTCATGCCGACTACCTTGCCGCCGCCGGCATTGCTTGCCAGAGCGAAGCTAGCTGTAAAAGTAATAGCAATCATTACGGTTAAAAATACCAGGCTCTTCTTCATTCTTCTTACCTCCTTTTTTCATTCAGGATTTGAGGTATTCCATTTTTAAACCTACCTTACTTTGAGAGTTATCTGTAACCCACTTCCGAATTTGAGTTATCACCTCCTTTCCAAATACAGCGAGGAGCAATATGCGGCTTGTGCTTTTGCCTTGCCCTTCCGGTGCTGCTCTACAGACCCGGTCGAACAGACTGGATCCCTGTTGCTTTGTCGCTCATTCTCAGGTTCAGGGAAAATCTTTTTAATTCATCCCCCTGGTTCGGCCTGAAAAACTCGAATTAATTGAAGATATATAAGAAATACATAAAATAAGATCTACAGCATCGCGTATTTTAAGTCTAAAACAATCTAAATGTCAAGGACTCTTGACATTTTTCTTCTATAATTTCGAAAGTGGGTTCCCAAGGATTTCAGCTCACGGGCCTTATTGGGGGCCTTCTCCCTCCATCTTTCCTCCGATCCGATCGGTGCCTGTCGTCGAACGGAGCTCCACCTCCTGGATCTCACTGGTCCTCAGGTAGATCCGGTCCCGCGATCCGGCCAGCTGCCCGCCGAAGCCAAAGTGGCCGGAGCTCACCAGATCTCGAACCTTCCCGTTCATGTCGGTCACCCCGATGGTGATCGCGCCAAAGCCCCCGATCGCGGCCTCATTCCGGCCCCTGCGGAAATCGAGACGCCGCACCTCTTTGAGCTCCATGCGCACCCAGTTCTCCGCTTCGGGATCGAACCCGATGGTATGGCTCCGGGGCGTCACGGAGCTGGATCCGAAGTAGAATGAAAGGGACCGCAGGTAGTAGGTCTTGCCGCGCACGTCACGAACCACGGCCCGGACCGTCTTTGCGTCCCCATCCCCGTAGACCTTCTTTACCGCCAGCCCCGGAGAGCGGGTCGTCACCTGAATGGGCAGATCGCGGATTCTCAACCATTCGTCCACCCCCCCGGGCGCCATGTCCGGGGAAATCATATAGGTCTCCTGAGAGGTCTCGAAGGTCCCCGCCGAGATGAGGTCGAAGACATCCAGCGGAAAATAAGACTGGTCGATTATCGCACCGCCGGCAATCTCGCCGCGAAAGGTCTCTGGCGGCACTTTGTCGCCTCCCAGGTCATCCCGAAGATATGGGCGGCAGTATTGGTAGAACGGCTCTGGGAGCAGCAGCCGAGGGAATATCGCCCCGATCCCCGGCTTGCTTATGTAGCCCCAGGCCAGCCCCGATCGATCGACCTTCCCTTCGAGCTCTTTTTGAGGGGTTCTGCCGGTGAAAGCGTGCCCTTGGTTGCGGTTTGTGTAGAACTTCGCCCCGAGCATGTTGGGGGCAAAGTCGACATAGGCACTGATGGACCACTTTGAAATGCCGAATCTCCCGATCACTCGCTTCAGATTGAAGGGAACGGTAAACTGCAGGGGGATGAGGAAGTAGCGGGGGTAGTACTCGGTCACCGTGACGATCGAAGGGCTCGGGATGTTGAAGAGGATCCTGAAATAGTTCTCCGTGTTTCTCAGGACGCGGACCGGCCCGTCCTTCCACCCGATGACCTGGCACCTCGCATCCGCCTCGGTACGGTGCATGCGGATCAGGTCGAAGAAGAACCAGATGGTAAAGCGCAGCTTCACCCTGTCGATGAAGTCCTTCCCACTGCCGCCCGCTGAGATGGGTTGGGAAAGGGATGTGAAGAAGGTGTAGCCCTTTTCGTAGCCGATGGTGTAGTGAAGGCTCTCTACCCGGTCGGCCTCCGGCCGGTAGCGAAGATAGTCTACGGGAGAGCGGGGCGGCGGGTTCGACGGGAATTCATAGAGGTAGGCCCAGGACTTCTTCGAGGGGTCGGCGGGCTCGACGAGCTCGATCTCGATCCCTGTATGCGATCCCTCTGGCCCATGTTCCAGCACTCCCCGCCCCCCCGCATCATCCGCAAGGAAGACCAGCTCGTCATTCATGTCGAGGTGCCCGTGGTCGATGTCGGATCCGGCCATGGCCCCCCCGGTCAGTACATACCGTCCGGACGGGTCCTTTTCATCGATCTGAAACGGAATCGCCTCCAGTCGCCCCTCCCGGAGACGGAAGAGACGGAGACTTTCGATCGGACGCTGGTGAAGGGGGGCGAGATGGTCGCCGGTCACCGCGACGACATCGAAGCGGCGCGACAGGGTGCGCGGCTCTCCCGCCCAGGAGCCGGCAGCGTCCGCCAGGACGACGATGGCCAGGAGAAGGGCAAGTGCGTTGCGCCGGGCCTCTGAACGTACTCCGGTCCTCCGATCCCCGGTCCGAATCACGCTTCCCCCCAGTTTGCAGAATTGTAGATCCGTTGAGATTACACTCACATTCTTAAATTTTCAATTTACTATTTCCAATGAAGTATGGCCATCTCTTCAGTGGCCATACTTCAAGGGCGGGGATAAACCCCGCCCTTACATCGTTTTTACTGTCATGCCTAGTGGGCCTGGTTGCTACATCGAATCCGGATCCGCAATGAACTGCTCGTCCAGAAGCTCTGTGATCAGCCCCTTTGTCTTGGCGAGGCCAAGGTAGTGCTTCTCAAACTTGCCTGTGTCCTTGAAGAATCCGGCGCCCTCCCCACCGAGCACCTTCACCTTGCCGTTGAGACACTGAATGTACCGGGGAATCCCTTCCACGCTCCCATCGTGGGTAATCAGGATCCCTCGATAACCCAGACGGCTGAACTCGAATCCCTGCTCCTCGGTCAGCGACAGAGACGGAAGCCTCTTCAGGCCCTCCCTCAGCCGGACGATGGCGGCCGGATCCGTGATCTCAAAAGTCGGGTTCGGCCGGCCAGAGAATATCTCCACTGTGACGGTGACCTTTTCTGCCTTATCCGCAGCAACGGCCGTCCCGCACGCAAAGGAGATGGCAATTACGAAAGCTGCCATAATCATAAACAACGAGCTTACTTTTTTCATTTTCGTGCTCCTTTGTATCACATCTAGATCATTTGAAATTGCGAATTGTGCTTACCAGCGTGCTATGTCTTGTCACTGAATGGTCGCGTTATCCCCGCATGCGCACATGTAGCCGCAGTGGTCCGTGTACATTCCTGTGTCGGCATACTCCGGGTTGCTGATGGACTGGTACGAGTCGTCGTAGTCCCGGGCCGGTGTAGAGCCGGGCTTGTGGGACCAGTACCCGTCCGTGTCCTGCCGGTACCAGTGGTAATCCCACCCGGGCCGGGTCACCAGATAGACTCTGTGCATGCTGTCGGGGCAGGTAGCGGATCCGCCGCTGATCGGCACGAGCCCATCGCACTGGGCCGCATCGTAGACGTTCGAGCAGCTTATGGACCAGGGATAGCATCCGCCCCACTTGCCGGGCTGGGCAAAGGTCATCGTGATCTCGTCATTCGCATAGTTGTAGCAGTTGTTGTTGTACTGGACAGAGCCGCCGTCGTTCCACTTCGACGGATTGTACGGCGGAGGGGTGCAATCGCCGGTGCTCCCGCTGCCGAATGCGGCGTCCAGGTAATAGCCTTTGATGTGTCCGCCTGGGTGATCCATGTAACCGGCCACGACGATATAGATACCCAGCTCGGTCACGTCATCGGAGACTGTGGCTGACGCCGGATACGTTCCCGTGTCAAATTCTACCATCCCGGCCCCGTATTCGATGAGAATGGCCGCTGTCGTGTCGGGGTTTCCGCCGTAGTCGGTTACGTCGACCTCGAACGTATCCGTCCCGATGCAGGCAAAGATCCAGAGATCATAGTCGGCCCAAAGCGAAGCCTCGAGCTCACTATAGCCGTTGAAGACATCTCCCGGATAGAGGAACTCGGGCCCGATCGTTTCCCTGACCGGGACGGCATCCGGGTCGACTTCGGCCGCTGCGACCGGGGCGGCAAAGGCAAAGATGCAGACCAGAACTAACCACTTTTTCATGACATCATCCTCCTTTTCCTTGGTGACCTGATCCGTTATCAGGTCTCTTTGATAGGGGATTCTTGGTGCCAAACGTCGAACAAAGGATTCTACATCTTACACGAAATGAGGGCAAATGTCAATTTTTGGTAGGATTGGAGGTGAGAACAAAGACACCCCCGGCCGTTCACGACCGGGGGTGTCCCTTGCGTTTCAAATGATCTCAGGGCTTACATGGTGTCCGGATTCGGGACGAACTGCTGGTCCAGAAGCTCCGCGATCAGCCCCTTTGTCTTGGCGAGGCCAAGGTAGTGCTTTTCAAACTTGCCAGTATCCTTGAAGAATCTGGCGCCCTCTCCCCTTGCTCCGAGCACCTTCACCTTGCCGTTGAGGAACTGAATGTACCGGGGAATCCCTTCCACGCTCCCATCGTGTGTGATCAGGATCCCTCGATAGCCGAGACGGCCGAACTCGCCCCCCTCTTCCTCCGTCATCGCCAGGACAGGAATTCTATCAAGGCTATCCCTAAGCCGGTCGATGGCGGACGTGTCCGTGATCTCAAAAGTCGGGTTGGGCCGGCCTGAGAATATCTCCACCGTGACGGTGATCTTCTCAGCTTTATCCGCGGCCACGACCGATCCGCACACAAAAGCGAGGGTGATGAAAACGGTTGCCAGAATCGTAAAGACCTTGCAGTCTCTCATTTTCCAATCTCCTTTCTCCTAGAAAGTCTTAACAGTCAGACTATTTAACTGATGTCGGCACACTCCCCGCACGCACACAGGTAGCCGCAGTGGCTCGTGTAGCCTCCTGTATCGGCTTCCTCCGGATTGAAGATAAACATTCCGGATCCGTCTTTATCCGTAGCCTGGGTCGATCCAGGCTTATGGGACCACCTGCCATAAGGTTCATCCAACCTGTACCAGTGGTAGTCCGTACCCGGCCATATCACCAGGTAGACCTTGTGCAGGCCATCAGGGCAGGGCATCGAGCCGCTCTGCAGCGGCACGAGGTAGTCACACGCGGCCGCAGCGGTCACAGTTTCGCAGGTAAGGTAGTGAGAACATCCATGGGCGCGCCCGGGCTGGGCAAAGGTCCCTGTGATCTCATCGTTGGCGTAGTTGTAGCAGTTGTTGTTGTACTGAACGGAGCCGCCGTCGTTCCACTTCTCGGGCTCCCATATTGGAAGAGTACACTCACAGACTTCCACGAATTCAGCGTGAAAAGAATAGCCTGCCGGGAAGGAGGCCTCGGTATATCCGGTTATAAAGATATAGAGTCCCCAGTCTGTCACCTCATCGGAAACGGAGAATTCAGGTGCCAGGCCATAGTCAAGGAGTCCGGCACCGTACTTCACGGCCACCAGTAACATTGTGTCGTCCCCCCAGCTGTCACTGATATCGACATTGAGTGTCGAGGTTCCGACACACAATAAAATATAGGTGTCCATATACTCCGGCGCCGGACCGTCGACAAAACCTCCGCGATGGTAGACATCCGCCGGGTACAGAACTTCAGGCCCATACGTATCACCCAGGGCGGATGTGGCCATTACGGCAGGAGCGGCAATGGCAGTGATACAGAGCAGTACCAACCACTTTTTCATGACATTTTCCTCCTTTTTTGCTGACCTGATCCATTTCAGGCAGGTTAATTGGGAGACACCCTTAAAGAAAAAATAAGCATCTCTACCATTATCTTAAATTCAAGCCTAAATGTCAAACTCGAATCAGATGCCGATTGGAGGAAAGTGGCTGGGCACCTTATAAAGTGGATATACGGTGAAGGGGAGCAGGAGCCATGGAAAAAAAACGCCCCCGGCCGTCCACGACCGGGGGCGTTTTTCCTTATCCGTTTATCCAAAGGGCTTACATGGTGTCCGGATTCGGAACGAACTGCTCGTCCAGAAGCTCTGTGATCAGCCCTTTTATCTTGGCGAGGCCAAGGTAGTGCTTTTCGAACTTGGCTGTGTCCTTGAAGAACTTGGCGCCCTCTCCCCTTGCTCCGAGGGCCTTCACCTTGCCATTGAGGCACTGAATGTAGCGGGGAATCCCTTCCACGCTCCCATCATGAGTGATCAATATCCCTCGATAGCCGAGACGGCTGAACTCAAATCCCTCTTCCTCTGTCATCGCCAGGGCGGAAAGGTTGTCAAAGCTCTCCTTCAGCCGGCTGATGGCGGCCGTGTCCGTGATCTCAAACGTCGGATTAGGCCGACCCGAGAATATCTCCACCGTAATGGTGAGACTCTCTGCCTTTTCCTCTGCCACGGCGGTCCCGCAAACAAAGGAGATGGCAATGAAAAGGGTCGCCAAAATCGTAGTGTATCTCTTCATTTCTTCTTTCTCCTTTCAGGTAGCCCGCATGTTGCGGGCATTTTAATTAACTGATGTCCGCGTTGTCACCGCAGGCACACATGAAGCCGCAGCGGTCCGTGTACATTCCTATATCGGCTGTTTCCGGGGTGGGAATCAGCTGGCCGGAGCCGTCGCGGTTCGTGGCCGGCGTGCCTCCAGGCTTGTGGGACCACATCCCGTCCGTGTCCTCCCTGTACCAGTGGTAGTCCCACCCGGGCCGGGTCACCAGGTACACTCTGTGCATGTCGCCGGGGCACGGATCCGTGATGCTGCTGATCCCTATCAGCCCATCGCACTCGGCAGCGGCGTAGACGTTGGTGCAGTTGAGGGACCAGGGATAGCATCCACTGGCTCGCCCGGGCTGGGCAAAGGTCATCGTGATCTCGTCATTCGCATAGTTGTAGCAGTTGTTACTGGACATGATAGCGCCATAGTCGTTCCACTTCTCCGGATTGTAGGGCGGAGGGGTACATTCGCCGACAGGACCCGTGAGCGATGCGTCCATGAAATAGAGGGCGGGGAATGCGCCGGGAGTGGAATAGACTCCGGTCGCAACAAAATATAAGCCTACGTCGGTCACGTCAGCGGAAAAATTGACCGTGGTTCCCATGTCATAGTCTAGCATCCCCACCTGGTACTCGATAAGGGCGTAAATCATGGTTTCGCCCCAGAATCCACCCTCGACCTCACCATCGAGCGTTCCGGTCCCGCCGCACATAAAGACCCAGATGTCATAGTCGGTCCAAGCCGTATCGTAGAGCATACCGGCAGCACTGACTGCATCTCCCGGGTAGAGGACCTCAACCATAACATCTGCGGTAGCTACCCCTGGAGCGGCTAAGACAAAGATGTAGAGAAAAACCAACCACTTTTTCATGACAACCTCCTCCGTTTTCTGGGACCTGATCCGTTTCAGGTCAGTTTATAAAGGGTTACAATAAAAAAACAGTAAGAAACAGTACCGCATATTATATGTCAAATCAGCGATGAATGTCAATGATTCAGCGACCACCTTCAGAGCAGGTGGTCTGAGGAAGGCCCCTAAAAGGGGCCGTCGAGCTTGGTCGCTCTCGCACGTTCCCTGGTCGCTGATCCGTTCTATTGCCATCTTGTCGGAGACAACGGTATTATGAACCCTCTTATGAACCGGCGGAATTTCATCAAAGCGAGCCTGGCCTTTGCCGGGGCCGGAGCTGTTTCGTGCAGCCCCTACGTGATCTGGTCGAACCGGGTCTGCGTCACCAGGGAGGCCCTGCACCTGCCGTATCCTCTCCCCTCCGGGCGCCCGAGGTTCCGCATCGTCGCTGTCTGCGATATCCACGCCCCCTCGTTCTATGGCACGGCAGAGGAGCTTGTGGGGGCCATCAACGCCGAAGAGCCGGATCTCTTCGCTGTGGTCGGTGACAGCGTGGACCTGGCCGGAAATGAAGGGCTGGCGGGCATCTTGGAGGGAGTTCACGCCCGCGTCTCAAAACTGGCCTCTCTCGGAAACTGGGAGTACTGGGGCGGCCTGGACCTGAACCGCCTCCGCCGAATTTATGAAGCCGGAGGCATCGATCTTCTCGTAAACCGATCGATCGAGGTCATGGGCATGAAAATCGTAGGGCTGGACGACCTGATCGCCGGCGCCCCGGACTTCGGCATGGTGACAGACGGAAACGGAAAGGACAGAGGAGGCCCGGTGATCGTCCTAAGCCACTGCCCGGCCGGATTCGATCGGATTCCCGCCGGATCCCGGACGATCCTTCTGTCCGGCCACACCCACGGGGGCCAGGTCTCACCCTTCGGCGTCGTCCTGGGCACACCTTACGGGAGCGGACCCTACGTGTCCGGCTGGTATCACCGGGGGCCTAACTCCATGTATGTCATGCGGGGAATCGGCAATTCATTCGTTCCCCTGAGGCTGGGCGCACGGCCCGAGATCCTGGTGCTCGACCTCATCGGCAGCACGGCGTAACAAGGTAGCCACGCAATGAAGCTCAACCGGTTCGAAACGGTCATGATGAACAATCCGGTCCGACTGGTCACCCAGCGCTATTTGGAAACCCCGCTCCTCAGGGCGATGACCGGGCGCCTCGAGGGGATGAAGGTTCTCGAGGTAGGATGCGGGCGAGGGGCGGGAACCCGAATCATCCTGGATTCGCTCGGCGCCGCCCGGGTCGACGCATTCGACCTCGATCCGGCGCAGATAGAGCGGGCTCGCCGCTTCATCCTCGGCCGGCACGGGGATCGAACCCGCCTCTACGTAGGATCGGCGGATGCCATCGCGGCCCAGGACGGCTCATACGACGCCGTGGTCGACTACGGCATCATCCACCACGTGCCCGACTGGCCCCGGGCCCTGGGCGAGATCGCCCGCGTCCTCAGGCCGGGAGGGCTCTTTCTCTTCGAGGAAGTGCTCGACTTCTTTATCCTCAACCGGTTCGTGCGCCTCTTTTTCGATCACCCCCAGCACAATCGATTCACGGCCTCCGCCTTTCTGGAAGCCCTTGGCGAGCACGGCCTGGAACTTCTTCCCGGCCACCGGACGCTCGGAAAGCTCTTCCTCTTCGGAGCCGCCCGGCGGAGGATGTGATTGCAATAACCTGAAGGTGTAAGGCAGGGGACATAGGTATTCTCATGGAAATTCTGCAGACTATCGTGAACGTCGGAAATGACTTCGTCTGGGGAGCGCCCATGATCGTGCTCCTTGTGGGGAGCGGGATCTATGTCACCTTCCGGATGGCCTTCATCCAGGTGCGACGATTCCGCCACTCCCTTTCCGTCATCTCGGGCAAGTACGACAACCCCGAGGACGAGGGGGACATCAATCACTTCCAGGCCCTCTCCACAGCGCTCTCGGCCACCGTGGGGATCGGAAACATCGCCGGGGTGGCCACGGCGATCCACTACGGGGGGCCCGGGGCCCTGTTCTGGATGTGGGTGACCGCCTTCTTCGGCATGGCCCTCAAGTACACCGAATGCACCCTCTCCATGAAGTACCGGGTCTTCGACGAAAAAGGGAACGCCTCCGGAGGGCCCATGTACTACATCGAGCGCGGAATCGGCCGGACCTGGCGGCCCCTGGCCGTGATGTTCGCCATCTGCGCCATCGCCTCCTCCTTCGGCAGCGGAAACATGAACCAGGCCAACACGGTGGCCCTGTCGGCACAGAGCGACCTGGGGGCGCCCACCTGGCTCGCCGGGGCGACGGCGGCCCTCCTGGTGGGCTGCGTGATCGTCGGGGGCATCCGACGGATCGGCCTGGTGAGCTCGAGGCTCGCACCGTTCATGGGGATCCTCTACGCCATCGGCTCTCTCACCATCCTGGTCCTCAACATCGACCAGGTTCCCGGAGTGCTGGCCACCATATTCCGCGAGGCCTTCAGCCCCCGGGCGGGCTTCGGCGGCACGGCGGCCGGCGCATTCATGACCACCCTGCTGTGGGGCGTGAAGCGCGGGCTCTTCTCCAACGAGGCCGGGCAGGGGAGCGCACCCATCGCGCACGCGGCGGCCAAGACCACCGAGCCGGTGCGTGAGGGGGTGGTGGCGATGATCGGCCCCTTCATCGACACGATCGTGATCTGCACCATGACCGGCCTCGTGATCCTCCTCGCCGGCGTGTGGGACCAGAAACGCCCCGACACGGTCCCCCTGGCCAAGGTCGGCATCCTGGCCGCACCGGCCGGCATCAGCAGCGACCGGGACCTGGCCGAGCTCCAACCCTTCTCCGGAACCTTCACCGTGGAAGAGGGACGCGCCGAAGGGGTGGTCTTCGTCCACCACGACGGCTCCATCGAGGACTACTGCCTGAAAGCGGACGGGGATGCATTTACAGGTAAGGTCACCGTACAGGAGACCGGCATTCGAGCGGACGGAGCCGAAGCCTCTTCGCTCTCGGTCAAGGGGAAAATTCTGCAGAACAGCTCGCCCCTGACGGCCTGGGCCTTTCAGAAGGGCCTTGCGCCGATCATGCCCCACGGCAACCTGATCGTCACCTTCTCGGTCTTCCTCTTCGCCCTCTCCACCATGATCTCCTGGTCCTACTACGGGGACCGGTGCGTGGAGTATCTCTTCGGCGTGCGTTACGTCATCGTGTACCGGATTTTCTACACCGGATTCGTCTTCCTGGGGGCGACCCTCTCCCTCGAGACAGTCTGGGCATACGGGGACCTCGCCCTGGGGCTGATGGCGATCCCCAATCTCATCGCGGTCATCTTCCTCGCCGGCCGGGTGCGCGCCGAGACCGACGAGTACTTCTCCCGGCCCCAGGAGCCGCTGCGGCGGAGGTGAAATAACCGAGGGCGGAATTATTCGGATTCGACCGGCAGCGATGGATCGGACGCCCAGGCCCACCAGGAACCGTCGTAGTTTCTGACGCGGGGATGGCCGAAAAGCCGGAGCGTGAAATAGCCATAGCCGCTGCGGATCCCCGCGGTGCAGTGAAAAATGACTTCCTTCTCATAGGTGACACCGACGGCGGAATACAATTCCATGAGCGCCTCCCGATCGACGAGCCTCCAGTCCTCTCCGAAGTAAGCGTCATAGTCCAGGTTGACCGCCCCCGGAATATGCCCACCTCGGGGCTCTCCATAGAGCTGGGCTCCATGGTATTCCTCCGGGGAGCGCGAATCGACGATGACGACATCGGGATCGTCATAATGGTCCGAGACGTATTCGGTGGTGGCGTACACGGTATCGTCCGGCGTCCCTGTGTAGGCCGAAGGCGTCGGGATGTTTTCCATCGTCTCCATGTCGCCCCCGGCGGCCACCCAGGCATCCCAACCGCCGTCCAGGATATGCACGTCGGGATGGCCCATGTATTCCAGGGTCCAGAATATCCTGCCGTCAGCGCCCCAGCTCCCTTCCACCTCGGTGTAAATGACGACCGTTTCCCATCCGGTGATGCCGAAATCTCCGAGGAGAGCGGCGATCTCGTTCACAGGGAGGAGATTCATGGGCATCGATGCTTCGCTGAAGGCCCCCCATTGAATGTGGATCGCCCCGGGGATGTGGCCAGCGGCATAGGAATCGGGATCCCGGGCATCGATGATCGTCGGCGCCCCCGCAGAGAGCTCTGACTCCAGGAGGTTTACCGACCAGAGGAGCTCTTGGTCTGCGGGTCCTTCCAACTCGGAGAGGGACAGGTTATCGGAGTGGCATCCGGCATGGGCGATGATGAGAGCCATGGAAAAAAGCGAGGAGAAAAGGATAGAGAATATTCGGCTTGACTTCATTTCAAACACTCCTTTCGATGAACGTGTAGGTTCACGGTTCTATCGGGTGGGAATGTCTGAAACCGAGTCTTACGAAGTATCCGATATTCAGGAAGGCTTGTCAGAAGACGATCCGATAGGGCAATCCTGAAAGCGGTATGATAGCAGACACTCCACCACGAAGGGTCAATTTCC
The DNA here is from genome assembly GCA_964522545.1 of uncultured Thermodesulfobacteriota bacterium. GTDB lineage: Bacteria > Desulfobacterota > DSWW01 > CAZFWM01 > CAZFWM01 > CAZFWM01. The sequence continues at coordinate 9,435 of CAZFWM010000032.1, read as the reverse complement.
CGCGGCAAGCGGGCTCACATGGAATGCAAAACTTGCATCCAAATGTGAACTCTCAGGATTTCCGTGTGACAAGAGCCATTTTCCTGTAATCCGATTTTTCTCCCATCTGCTATCACCCCCTTTCGAATTCATTTTTTCCGTTCTTCAATAAGGCGGCAGTTTATCAAGCCGCCTCTCCTAAGTCGAGACTGCCTCCCGGAACGGGGCGCCGGGCTCCGCAGCGCGCTTGGGCGCGCCCTGCCTGGCCTCGATCATGTTGGCGAGGAAGATCCTGATCCTGGCGGAGAGGTCGGTCTCCCCGTCGTAGAACATGGAGACCACGGGCGCTCCCAACTCGGTCTCGACCTGCTGCAGGATGCCTGCGGTGATCGAGCCGGGCATGCAGCCGAAGGGAGCGGCGTTGACGACGAGGTCGGCCCCTCCGCGGATGAATTCCACGGTCCGGCCGATGGTGAGGATCGCTTCCCCCTCGAACTCCACGGGAACGAACCGGCGACCCTCCTCGAGGGTCGAGGTGATGGGGGGCTCCCGACGGTCGGCGAGGATCGGATCGCAGAGACCGTTCCAGAACCGCTCGTCCTCCTCCACGAAGTGGTTCCGGATCTTGAGCCCGAGCCTTTCGCGAACCGTCATCAGATCACGCCTCAATAAAGTCTCCATGTGGGTCGTGTAGAGAATCCACTCGGACATGGGCGCCAGCCACGCCTCGCCCCCGGCCTCTTCGATCACCCTCACGAGGTCCTGGTTACAGAAGGCGTTGCACCTCACATAGATCTCTCCCACGATCCCCACGAGGGGCCGGTCCGCTGGGGCCGTCGGTATCGCCTCGAATCGTCCCACCGCCCGGGCGACCTCTTCCGTCGGCTTGATCCTCCTCTCCAGGGCCGCCTCGATCTCTGCTGCCGAGGTCTCCATGGCCCTGTCGGCGGCTCCGGGCTCGAGCTCGTAAGGCCGGATGCGCGTGGCCATCTTGAACAGGAGGTCACCCAGGACGATCCCCCACCACGTCCTGCGCCGGTCGCTGACTTCAAGGCCGTCATAGCTGTCGACGGATGTAAACGACTTGATCGGCATCTCTCTCCAGCCGATTCGGTCGAGGAGCACTCGATCGAAAGTCGCGTACTGGCCGAAGCGGCACGGGCCCGCGGCCGTGGGCATGAAGAGGGCGTGCCTGGAGTGTCCCCCACCCTCTTCCTCGACCTTCTCGATGAAGGCCCCGAGGGTCGCCGGGCACGGGAGGCACTCCCCTCCCCTGCAGAGCTCCTTTGCCGCCTGGAATGACGAGGCCGTCTCGGCCGGCAGGACCCTGGCCTCGTAGCCGGCGCCCCTCATGGCCGCACTGATCAGCCTCGGGCCCAGCGGGTGCATGGGGGGGAGCCAGAGGGTCTTGCCCTCGAGGGCCTCCCTGTCGGTCCTCGGAGATTGGAATTCGAACCGCGGGACGCTGACCCTGCCCGCTTTTTCCAGGACGTCGGCGAAGGCCTCCAGGCGCGTCATGTAGCCTGCGTCGGCCCCGTGCTCGTCGAGCTCGATCATGAGCATCGGCTTATCGCCCATGATCTCCTCCACATAGGTCTGGAGAAAGGCGTCGGGGCCGCAGGAGAAGTTGGAGAAGTAGATGGCGAAGAGTCCGGGCGTGGAGGCCACATACCGGGCCGCCTCCAGGACCCTCCGGCCGTAGTCCCAAAACATGTTGAGAAATTCCGGGCCGAGCTCCACATCGTCCAGTGGGAGGAGGTCCACGGGCAGCACGGTGAGACCGAGGTCCGCGAGCTTTCTGGGCAGCGCGAGGTTCGCCCCCTCGTCGTAGACATTGTAGGGCCGCCCGAGCACGACGACCCCCGGCCGGTCCTCTTGGCGGATCTCTTCGAGGGCCGCGGCCGAGGCCTTCTTCAGCTCCTCCTCGTATTCGGCCTGGGCGTCCGCGGCCTCACTCCAGGCCTGGCGAACCGCCCTGTGGGTGACGCCGAGGACGGGACCGATGTCCCGGGCGATCAGATCTACCGCCTTTTTCCGAGGCCACCGCAGGTTGACGACCGGGGAGACGACCTTCTTGTCGCCGAGCCCATGCAGCTTCATGGCCGACCTCAGCATCGAGGGGATGCCGATGTTGTACGGGCAGAAGTGGGTCTCTGTGGTCTCGTTCTTCGACGGTGGGGCCGAAACCATGTGGGGCACGAAGATCCGATCGAGGCCGCGCTCTTCGAGCAGCTCGCGGGCGTGGCCGTGGGCCACCTTCACCGGAAAGCAGTAGTCGGCCCCCACCCATCCGTTGGAGAGCTCCATCGTCTCACGGGAGGTCTTTTCAGAGAGGACCACCTGGAAGCCGAGCTCGCCCAAGAACCTCCTCCACATGGGCAGGTAGGTGTGCTGCACCAGGGCTCTCGGCACGCCGATCTCCGGCGCCGAGTCGGGGGGCCGCACGCGACCGCTCCGGGCCCAGATCTTCTCGCGCTCCCGGAAGAACCGGAACCCCCGGTTGGCTCGCGCCCGGGAGTCGTCCGGCTCCCGGCCGCAGAGATAGCCCCAGGAAGGTCTCTCGGCCCTCCCCTCGACATCGGCAGAGGTGATGGAGCACCGATTGTTGCACAGGCCGCACTCCTCCTGGGAGAGCGACACCTCCCGCGACACGAAGTCCAGCCCCACGAAGGCGGTCCCCTCGTCGGCCGCGGCCATCTCCCTCTGGGTGATCAGGGCGACCCCGTAGCACCCCGCCACGTGGCACAGGGGCGTAACCACCACCTCCACGCCGAGGAGATTCTCGAAGGCCGCCACGAGGGCCTTGTTCCTCGCCGTGGCGCCCTGGAAGAAGATCTTCTCCCGGGACACGTGCCGCCGGCCCACGACCTTGCTCAGGTAGTTCTGGGCCACCGAGTACATGACCGCGGCCATGGCCTCGGCCTTGGAGAAGCCGTCCCGGATGAGGGCGCTCACGTCCTGCTCCATGAAGACCGTGCACCGGTCGCTTGTGACCGGGGCGGTCACGCCCATGATCGCATCGCCCACCGCGTGGAGATCGAAGCCGAGCTTTCGCGCCTGCTCCTCGATGAAGGAGCCGGTCCCTGCGGCGCAGACATAGTTCATGTTGGAGTCGCGAAGCCCCCCGTGGAGGGCGTGGATGTACTTCGAGTCCTGGCCGCCGATCTCGAAGATCGTCTCGATCTCCGGGTCCACTTTTGCGGCGCCGGTGAGGTGAGCGGAGATCTCGTTCACCACGCGGTCGGCCCCGACCACGGCGCCGACGAGCTTCCGTCCGGACCCGGTCGTGCCCACTCCCTTCACCTCGACCCTGCTTTCTCGCCTGTTTGCCGCCGAGAGTATTGCCTGGAAGATCCTCTTGGTGGCCAGAATCGGGTCCCCCGCGGTTCTCCGGTAGAAGTCGGCCACCACCTGCTCGCTCGGATCGATCAGCAGCGCCTTGGTGCTCGTGGAGCCCACGTCCAGGCCCATCACCACCTCCACCGGCTCTCCGGCCGGCCACTGGATGATCCTCACCTCGGTGCCGTACTCGTCCTCGTATGCGTCCTCGGTGCCGAAGTCCGGGTAGTGGGTGCGATGGAGCCTGAGGGGCATCCGGAGGGGGCGGACTTTCTTGCCCTCCCTGTCCCGGTGCTCCGCTCCCGCGCGGGAGAGATCACTCTCGAATTCGGCGAGCCTCGCGGTGCCGGCGGCCTGCAGGAGGTGGGGGTCCTCGGGAATGATGAGCTCATCCACCTCCTCCGAGAGCCACCGGACCACCTCCGGGTTGAGGGCCACGCCCCCGACCAGGGCCGTCCTTCCGACCAGAGGCCGCCCCTTGAGGAGGGTCGAGATCACGGTCTGGACCATGCCGCGACACAGGCCCGACCAGCACTCCGGCTTCCCGTACCCCTCCTGCTGGCGGTGGATCAGGTCGGACTTTGCGAAGACCGCGCACCGGGCCGCGATCGCCGGCGGCTCTTCCACGAGGGCCCCGCCGGCCAGGGCGGAGACCTCCAGGCCGAGCCGCTCGGCCTGCTCGTCCAGAAAGGAGCCGGTGCCCGCCGCGCACAGGGTGTTCGTCTGAAAGCCCCGGAGAGTGCCGTCTTCGCCGATGGCGAGAAAGGAGACCGAGCCCCCCCCGATGTCGATCACATTCCTCACTCCAGGGGCCGCACGCAGCACCTCGCGGCGAAGGGCGTTCGTGGACTCGGCAGGCCTCGCTCCGACATAATCCGAGATCGCCGGGGCAAGGGCCCCGGTGACGGCGATCTTCACGCTCCCCGGTGCGGCCGGGCCATGGAAGAGGCGGTGAAGGGCTCCGAGGGGATCTCCCCTGTGGGCCTCATACGTGGAGAGCACCACATCGTCTTCCGGGCCGAGGCCGACGACCTTGAGGTAGAGAGCCCCTGCATCGATCCCGAGTCGTACTATCTCATCCATTTCGCCGCCTTATTCTTGTGAACCCTTAAGTCAAAAATTGAACTGAACGTATAGTTCAACCTATCGGGCATTGTCAAGGCGGAATGGCGGTTCTTGTGCAACCCCCGCAAAATCCTATAGATTAGTCGACAGTCACCTGGAGGGATGGCTTACACGCCGCCCGCGGTCCGGGTGGAACCGAACCCTCCATTCCGGCGACTCTAACAAAAAATCATCCCATGAAAACACCCAGAGACACTGTCGAGATAGAAAAAATAAAAGAGAAGATTCTCGAGGGGGCCCTGGAGATCATCGTCAATGACGGGTTCAACGCCCTCACAATGAGGCATCTCGGAAAAAAGATCGGCATGACGGCCCCCAACATCTACAACTACTTTTCGAATAAGGACGAGATCTACATCACCCTGGTGATCAGGGGATTCGAGAAGCTGCTGAGAGAGCTGGAAACCGTCTACAATAACTTTGACGACCCTGTAGAGCGGATCCGATCCCTGCTCGGGACATACCTCTCCTTTGGGATGAACAATATCAGCTACTACGACATCATGTTCACCCGTCCGACTCCGAAATACGACGACTATGTAGGCACACCCCACGAGAAGCTTTCAGAGATCGAGTACAAGATGTCCATGGACATAGCCATGCTCGCCATGAAGGCTTTACAGGATGCTCTGGGGCAGGATACCCTTATTACCGAGAAAGACGCCTTGATGCGGGTCGTCGAAGTATGGAGTCTGTTGCATGGGATGATCACACTGCACAATAGTAAGATCGTGACCTATGTGGTCCCCAATGTTGAAGAGGTTTATAAAAAACTCCTGGATGAGCTCCTGGACAGAGTGTTTTACTTGCAAAGGAAATCCAACTAACAAGGAGGAAAAAGGATGCTCAAGAACATTTGCGTGGTGACCACAATTTGTTTTTTCATTTCATTCTTCATTGTCCTGGGAATTGATAGTGTCAAGGCCAAGGATGAGCCTTGCAAAGCAGATTTGGAAAAATTCTGTCAAGGTGTTCAGCCCGGCGAAGGTCGTATCGTCAAGTGCTTAAAAGAGCATGAAGCAGAACTTTCTCAAGAGTGCAAGGCATCTATGAAAAGTTCGACCATGGAAGCAAAAGAAGTGGTCGATGCGTTCTCGCAAGCTTGTAGTAAAGACGTAGAAGAGTTATGCAAGGGTGTTCCGCCCGGCGAAGGTCGTATCGCCAAGTGCTTAAAAGAGCATGAAGCCGAACTTTCTCAAGAGTGCAAGGCATCTATGAAAAGTACGACCAAGGAAATAAAAG
>CAZFWM010000032.1:0-3650 GCA_964522545.1 uncultured Thermodesulfobacteriota bacterium | reverse complement strand
GAACTTTCTCAAGAGTGCAAGGCATCTATGAAAAGTACGACCAAGGAAATAAAAGACGGGGTCGATGCGTTCACACAGGCTTGTGGTAAAGACGTAGAAACGTTATGCACGGGTATTAAACCCGGAAAAGGTCGTATCGCCAAGTGCTTAAAAGAGCATGAAGCCGAACTTTCTCAAGAATGCAAGGCTTTTATGAATATGTAATGCAAAACAATCCGACTAACGTTAGGATCAAGGCTATTGTCAACCCGGATTTTGCAGCAGAGGCCTGCTGCAAAATCCGGGTTTTGTCTTCTGCTATTTCAAATCGATAAATTCGACATCGACGGCGTACCCTGCCGGGTACCCGCCGGAACAGTCCCGATAGCCGGTCATCATCAGGTAGAAGCCATAAGTATGACTCAGCGCCGATACTTCAATGGGCTCGGGAGAGATGGCCCACGCCCAGTCCTCCAGACCTGTGATCGGGCTCATCAGAAGACTCAACATCGTGTCGCCCAGAGGTTCATCATCCTCGACAGTGACGCTCAGGAGGCCGTGACCGACAGTGAAAATAATCCACATGTCAAAATCGGCAAACATATCGGCAAAGAGCTCACTGTCCCCAGAGTAGACATCCCCTGGACACAGGACTATCGGTCCATATATGCTCTTTATGTCATCCACTTCCAAGTCAGCCGCCATCACGGCTGTCCCCCACGCAATGACGGTGACCAAAATCAGCAGCTTCTTCATCATCGCTCCCCCTTTTGCTGTCTGCCTGAAGAATCCAGCTATGAAGGCCTACAAAATGGCCGACATTCCGTCTGTATGATCCCTTCACTCCGACGTATCGTGAATTTGAAAGGTACAGCTGGACTCGGCTTCTGTATGACCGCTTGAATACTCATCGAGTACATTCTGCCACGTGTGATCGGTGTATTTAATGAAGTCGGGCAGGAGCTCGGGCCATTCGAACGGCACAAAAACCGTAAAAGACTCACCCGGCTCGAACCACAGGTAGTCGATTCCCACGTCCGCGAACTCATGCTCGCCCCAGAGGAGCAGGTTCAGATGGTCCACGGCCCGCTCATAATCACTCGTGAGATTCGTCACCTCGATCAAGAGCCGCTGTGTATCCCCGGGATATACGATCGTATCCAAACATTCGATCGTGGTAGAGAACAGGGGACAGTCAGAATCGTCCCCGTCAATATCCTCATCACAGTCGTCGTCTATCCCGTTGTCGCAAACCTCTTCGGCTCCCGGGTACACGTCCGGATCCGTATCGTCGCAGTCCTCATCGCAGAGCCTCATTTCATCTCCGTCCTCGTCCACTTCATCCTCGGGAACCTCGCCGTCGCAGTCGTTGTCCTCCCCGTCGCAGAGCTCCGGGGCCCCCGGGTAGGTCTGTGGTTGCAGATCGTCGCAATCCGTCCCACCGCAGACCTCGTCATAGTATCCATCCCCCTCATAGTCCCAGCATACATGCCCACAAGCCCGCGGCCCGCCATAGGCCCCGATGTCGTTGCGCATGCTCAATTTGGAGGGAGGGAAACAGGCATCCTTGAACACGTCGGAGGGATCTCCGGCGTCAATGGCCGGCGATGCATCGCTGAGATGATAATCCCCCTCTCCGACGAACAGAGGATCGGCGCTGATTATCCCGGCCCCCAGCCACCCGCCTTCCATGACAGAGTACTGTACCAAGGTGACGCCGACACCGCCGACATTCAATATCTCGTTGCCATAAGAGGCCGTGTCCCCCCACATGATGCAATTGGTGACATTCGGGGAGGCCAATCCGTATCCGAAAATCCCGCCGCCGTAGTCCGCGACGTTCCCCGAGAAGGTGCAGTTCACTATAACCGGGGAGGAGTCGTTGCAGTACATCCCGCCGCCGTAATCCGCGCTGTTTCCAACGATAATGCAATTTTCCAAATGGGGGATGTACAAGGTCGCGAAGATGCCGCCACCGAAAATGGCACTGTTCCCCGAGATCGTGCAGTTCTCGATCGTCATATTGGATTGCATCATTATGATTCCACCCCCGACGACTGCGCTGTTTCCGGAGATGATGCAATTCGTGAGTGTGGGGGCAGCGTATGTCATGCAATGGATACCGCCGCCCTGCATAGCGGCCGTGTTCCCGATGATCTTGCAGTTTCTGATCCACGGGTCGCTATCCCCGTGGCAAAATATCCCGCCGCCCAATGTGACATTTCCATTCGTTATGGTGAACCCGTCGAGGATGGTGTCCTTTGTCTCTCCCCTGTCGAAGATCACCACCGACCCGCCATTGTTCCCGTCGATGACCGTCAGATCGGCCCCCAACTTACTCTGAACCGATATTTTCTGGCCAAAGAAGGCGATCTTCTCTACGTAGGTGCCCGGATCCACGAGGACGAGGTCCCCGTCCTCGGCCGCATCGATTCCCGCCTGGATCGTGGGCTGCTCCGTCGGAACGGCGATCGTGGCGGCGAGCGCCGGGCAGACAGAAATGGTGCAGATCAATAAAAGAGTGGTGGATAGGGTACAGATGACCGGTTTCATTTTTCTCTCCTCCTTTTTTTTATCGCCCGGCCAATCCGAGCGATTCCTTAACCTCTTCCAAAAGGTTACGCCGTGATTTGCTGCCTTCGAACCTCCTATTCAAATGAGGCATACAAATAATACCCCGGATAGCCGAAACTCGTGTGCATATAGCCGATATATGCGATGAATAGGTTCCCTGGAGGAGTCACGAATGACTGGAGAGTGAAAGTCTCTGGAGAGGTTGCAATGCCCCAGTCGACGAGACCATGGTAATACCAGCGAAGAAAGCCGAATAGGGTATCTCCCATAAGACAGCAATCCTCGACAGTGATGTTAAAGAGGCCATCGCCGTGGGCGATGAAGATCCAGGTATCCCAATCAAATGGCCATAACATGAGGGGATTACTGTAAAATGAATAATAATCTCCGGGGTACATAGAGACGAGATAGGGAATAGGGAAATCTGTTGCATCCCCTTCAATATTGGCAGCCATTGAGGGTGCTGCAACTGCGATCAGAGCGACTAAAAGCACCAATCTTTTCATTTTGGCTCCCCCTTTCTTTCCTGCGTATTAAGCACACAGGAGGCTTTGATGCCGCTGAATCCGTTCACTCGTCATCGACGTGGTTTGCTGCCTTCAAGCCTCTCAGTCAAAAGAGGCATCGATATAATAGCCTGCCGGATATGTACCGATCTTATGCCAATAGCCGACCTGCACCCGATATAGGCCAAGCATGTATGGCGTAATTACCTGGAGGGTGACGGTCTCCGGAGAAGTGGCGTAGCCCCAGTCGACAATACCGTGGTAATACCAGTGGAGATAGCCAAATATGGTGTCACCCATAGTGCAACAATCCTCCATGGTGACGTTTAAGAGGCCATCGCCCATGGTGACGAAGAACCAGTTGTCCCGACCCAATGGCCAGAAAATATCCAGTGTACTGTAAACGGAATAGTAGTCTCCAGGGAACAAGATGACATAGGGCATTATGTCGTCTGTCCCGTCCCCTTCGATGTCGGCCGCCATTACGGGAGCGGCAAAGGCGACAAGGGCGATCAAAATGAGTAATCTCTTCATTTCAACTCCTCCTTTCTTGCCTGGCGTGAATCTTTCAGGCCGTTGGAATGATTTCTT